>NZ_BCSL01000033.1:0-42866 GCF_001570845.1 Dietzia papillomatosis NBRC 105045
GTCTCGCTCGGGCATCGGGGCTGGCGAGACGCCATGCCGACGCGCGGCTGTGTTCTGGCCGGGCAGTTTCGGGAGCGAGACGCCATGCCGACGCGCGGCTGTGTTCTGGCCGGGTAGTTTCGGGTGCGAGACGCCATGTCGGGGAGCGGCTGCGAGTGGCGCGGGCCCTGTTTCGTGCTCAGGCCCGCGGGCGGTGGGGTGACCGGCAGCGGTCGAACGCCGCGCGCGCGTACTCCCACGTCTCGACCCCGTAGTAGAGGTGGCCCGCGATCATGTAGAGCGCGGCGAGCCGCTGGTACGTCCACGCCCGGTCGAGAAAGGTGTCGTCGACCCGGCCGACGTACCGGGCCAGGACGCCCTCGACGAAGCGCGGGCCGTATTCGTACAGTTCGGCGAAGTCCACGGCCGGGTCTCCCAGGCACATGTCGGTGAAGTCGATGAGCCCCAGCTGGCCGGGGGCGGAGTCCCGGTCCCAGTACAGGTGGCGCGAGTAGACGTCGTTGTGGAGGAACACCCGCGGCAGCAGGGTGGACTGTAACGCGCCGACCTCGTCGCAGATCTCGTGGGCGGTGCGCATCTCGTCGGGGGTGAACACCGACGGCAGGTCGTGGGCGACGATGCCGCGCACGAAGTCCAGGTTCTCGGGTTGGTAGGAGTACGGGACCCGGTCGAGCGGCGGGCCCGAGACGTCCTGGATGTGCAGCGCGGACAGGAGTGCGCCCAGCTGGCCCGCGATGACCGTCTTCTCAGGGTGGGGCAGGCTGTGCAGCAGTTCCGGGGTGAGGCGCTGACCGCGCACCAGCGGGTAGCCGGCGAACCGCCCGTGTTCGGGAGCGTGCGAGTAGCGGGGGAGTGCCGCCTCCACACGCCCGGCGAGGTGCTCCAGGACCGCGATCTCGGTGGGCAGCTGGGTGAGCGCCTGCTCGTCGTCGGGGAAACGGAAGACCAGATCGCGGTGCCCGAGGGCGTCGTCTCCGTGGCAGCCGTGGCAGATCACCACGACGTGGTCCCAGCCCTCGTCGACCCGCTCGGCGCGGTCCCAGCTCAGTGTGGGGTAGTCGGCGCGGATGGCCGCGAGCCCGGCGGCGGCGGGATGAGCACCGGGGCCACCATCAGGATGAGCACCCGGGCCGGTAACCGGAGAGCCGGCGCCCGCGGGGCCACCATCGGGGTGAGCACTGTGGTCGCTGTTCACGGCTCACACGCTAGTACCGGGGGTCAGCGCCGGACCGCCGCCACCGCGCGACATGCCAGGTAGATGACGAACGAGACGGTGGTGACGAACACCGAGACGGGCACGCCGGGGGCGAGCGAGAGCAACATCCCGCCCACGGCGGCGAGCTCGGCGAAGAGGATCGTCAGCCCGATGGCCTTCGCGGGGCTGGAGGTGACGGCGGCCGCCGCGGCGGCGGGGGTGATGAGCAGGGAGAGCACGAGCAGCGCGCCCACCACCTGTACGGCCTGCGCCGCCGCGAGCCCCACGAGCACGGCGAAGATCATGTTGAGCGCCCGCACGGGCACACCGCGCGCCGCGGCCACCTCGGGGTCGGCGGAGGAGAACACGAGCGGCCGGTACAGCGCGATGAGCGCCACGCAGATGATTGCCGCGACCACCGCCATCTGCACGAGGCCGTTCTCGGAGACACCGACGATCTGCCCGGTGAGCAGGGAGAAACTGGTGCCGGACCGCCCGGGATAGAGGTGGATGAACAGCACCGCGAGCCCGAGGCCGAACGCCAGCACGACCCCGATCGAGGAGTCTCGTTGGGAGGCCCGCGAGCCCATGATCCCGAACATCAGCGCCGCGATCACCGACCCCACGATGGCCCCCAGGCCGAGGTTGAGCCCGAACAGCAGCGCGGCGGCGGCACCGGTCAAGGCGAGCTCGCTGGCGCCGTGGACGGAGAACGACATCTGCCGCATGATGATGAACGGTCCGATCGCGCCGGAGAGCAGGCCGAGCAGCGCGATCGCGGCGAGACCGAAGATCACGAAGTCCTGCTGCAGCAGGTAGGCGGTGGTCTCGGTGTCGGCGATGGACTCGACGATCTCGAGCAGGCGGTCCATCAGTGCGCTCCGTCCCCGGTGTGGTCGTGGTGGTGTCCCGTGGTCCAGGGCTCGGTACACAGGTGCTGGGTGTCGCCCACCACGATGATCTGTCCGCGCACGCGCAACACCTCGACGGGGGAGGAGTACAGCTCGGACAGGACCTCGCTGGTGAACACCTCGTCGGGAGTGCCGATGCGGTGCCGCCCGTCGACGAGGTAGACGATCCGGTCGACCATCGGCAGGACCGGGTTGATCTCGTGGGTGACGAACACGACCGCCGTGTCGTGCTCGCGGCGTCGGTGATCGAGGACGGAGGCGACGGTGCGCTGACCGGTGAGGTCCAGGCTGAGCAGCGGTTCGTCGCAGAGCATGACACACGGGTCGGCGGCGATGGCCTGGGCGACGCGCACACGCTGTTGTTCGCCTCCGGACATCCGCCCGAGCGGCTTGTCGGACAATGTCGTGGCCTCGAGGCGGGCGAGGGAGTCGGCGACGATGCGGCGCTTGTCGGCGCGCCGGGACGGCCGGCCGGGTCCCCAGCGGGTGCCGTCGATCCCGAGGGCGACGAGGTCGCGGCCGCGCAGGGTGATGCCGGGGTCGAACGCGCGTTGCTGCGGGACGTAGCCGAGGTGGGTGGCGCGGTCGCCCGGCGGCCGGCCGTCGACGAGGACGCTTCCGGCGTCGGGGCGGTGCTCGCCGAGCAGGACTTTGAGCAGGGTGGTCTTGCCGGCGCCGTTGGGCCCGAGGACGGCGACGAACTCGCCGGGCCGCACATCGAGGTCGAGGTCGCGGATGAGGGTGCGGCCGCCGCGCGAGACGGTGACGCCCCGCAAGGAGACGACCGGACCGGGCCCGGGGGCGCCGCGCTCGTGGTCGGCGGACGGGTCGGCGGCGGGGTCGGCGGCGGGGTCGGTGCCCGTCGGGTCGGTCTCCATCCGATCAGTGCCCGACGTCGGCCACAGGGGCGGCGTCGGCGAGCGCGCCGGCCACCCGGTCGACGATCCCGGTTATCCAGCTCAGGTAGTCGGTGCCCTCGGGGAGGGTCTCGGTGAGGTCGACGACGACGAGGTCCGCCTCCTCCGCGGCGTCGCGGACGCGGGCGGTCACGGAGGTCTCGGTCTGGGTGTTGAAGGCCAGGAAGGCGACCCGTCGCTCGGCGAGCAGATCGAGCAGGGCGGCGAGGTCGACGGCGGACGGGTCGGTGTCGTTCTCGACGGAGGCGAGGAACCCGCGCGGCGTCAGGTCGGTCAGGTGTGCGGCGTCGAACAGGTGCGCGCCGACCCGCTCGGTCTGGGCGTACGGGAAGTGGCCGCGGTCGTGGATCTCCTCGAGCTCGGCCTCGAGTGGCCCCAGGGCGTCGGCGAAGGCGCGGGCGTTGGCGCGGTACTCCTCGGCGTGCTCGGCGTCGATCGCGGCGAGTTCCTCGCCGACGCGCTCGGCGACGGCCGCGACGGTGGGCAGGCTGAACCACACGTGCTCGTTCTCGTCGGCGCCACCGTGCTCGTGGCCCCCTTCTCCGTGGTCGTCGCCGTGCTCCTCGCCGGCGTGCTCGTCGTCGGAGTGGTCGTGGCCGGCGTGGTTGTGGCCGGCGTGGTCGTGGCCGGCAACGACGCCCCCGGTGACGCGCGTGAACTCGTCGACGGCCCGCACGACCGGCACGTCGTCGGCGTTCTCGAGCGCGAGGTCCACGAATCCGTCGTATCCGGCGCCGTTGTAGATCACCAGGTCGGCGGTGCCGACGGACGCCGCGTCCGCCGGGCTGGCCTCGTAGGAGTGGGGATCGGCCGCCGGGTCGGAGATGACGGACTCCACCGTCGCGTTGTCGCCGGCCACCTGCTCGGCGATGTCGGCGTACACGGTCGTCGAGGCGACCACCTGGGGGCGGTCGCCGTCGTCGGTGGCGGCCTGACCGTCGGCGCCGCAGGCGGCGAGCGTGCCCGCGCCGAGCAGGGTCACCGCGAGCGCGGCCAGCGCTCGGCGTGGGGGGATGCGCTTCTGGCGGGGGGTCGACGACACGAGCACCACTCTCGTAGTAATGGGAACCGTTGTCGTTAAGTGTAGAACCGCGGAGGCCGCGGCGTGTGAATCCGGGGGTGCGAGACGCGTGTGGGCCGGTGCGTGACGGGACGTCGTCGACGCCTGCGGCGAGGGCGGCCGCGCACGCCGCGATGTCAGCTGCGCAGGTCGGCGAGGGTACCGAGCAGCTCGACGACCGCGGGGATGTCGGCCACGCGGTGGGCGGCCGCGGTCTCGCCTTCCCCGACCTTGATGCCCACGTCCTGCGGGCGTAGGCGTGCGAAACCGCGCTCGTCCGTGACGTCGTCGCCGATGAACAGCGCGACCTCGGCGCCGGTCTGCTCGACCATCTTCTCGATGGCCGCGCCCTTGCTCGCCTCGCGGACGGCGATCTCGACCACGTTCTTGCCCTCGGTGACGAACACCCCGTCGAGAGCGGCCGGCCCGGCCATGGCCTCGGACTGCGCACGGTCGCGAGCAGCGGGATCCGGCACCGGCCGGACGTGCAGGACGGCGGCGGTGGGCTTGGTCTCGACGTGGGCGCCGGGGGTGCGGGAGACGATGTCCTCCAGCTCGGAGCGCACCCGCTCGAGCAGCGCCACCTCGTCGTCGTCGAGGGGCGAGTCGAAACCGCCCTCCCACTCCGACCCGTGGCTCCCCACCAGCACCACCGGCGCGCCCGCGCCGCTCACCTCGGACAGTGCGGCGCGGTTGCGGCCCGACAGCAGCGCCACCGTCGTGCGGGGCAGGTCCGCGAGGCGCGCCAGCGCGTCCACGGCACCGGGCGCGGGCACAGCGCTGGTGGGGTCGTCGACGAACGGCGCGAGCGTGCCGTCGTAGTCGCACGCCACCACCAGGGTGGGCGCCGCGGCAGCGCGTCGGAGGGCCTCGTCGAGCGTCTCGGGTGGCGTCATGTGGCTCAGGATAGGCGCGGTGGCGAAGTGAAAAACCCTCTACTGGCGATGTGACGCGTGCTACGTTAAGCAAACCCATAGGAACCACCAGTCGGGCGTGGCGATCACGCACCGGAGAGCGCACGAGGATTCGGGCACACGGGTGAGCCTGGTGTCCGACCGCGATCGGAAGGTTGAAGACCATGGCACCATCAGCGCTGAGAACATCCGTCCGCCGTCGTTCGAAGGGCGTGGTCGCCGCCGTCGTGGTGGCCGGGCTGGCGCTCACGGGGTGTACCTCGACGAACACCGATGACGACTCCAGCCTGCTGCAGACGCTGCAGGAGCGCGGCAGCGTGACCGTCGGCTTCGCAGGGGAGGCACCGTACTCGTTCATGGAGAACGGAGAGCTGACCGGCGCCACCGTCGCGCTGCACCGGGAGATCTTCGGCAACCTGGGCATCGAGACCGTCGAGGGCGTGAACGCCGACTTCGGCGCCCTGATCCCCGGCCTGCAGGCCAACCGCTTCGACGTGGTCAGCGCGGGGATGTCGATCCTGCCGGAGCGCTGCGAGCAGGCCGCGTTCAGCGAGCCGGAGTTCAACTACACCACCGCGCTCATGGTCGAGGAGGGCAACCCGATGAACCTCACCGACATGCAGTCGGTGGCGGACAGCGGGGCGCGGCTGGCGACCATGACGGGCGCGATCGAGTCCGACTACGCGACCGAGCTGGGCATCGACTCGATGCAGGTCGCCACGCCGCAGGACGGGATGGACGCGGTGACGTCCGGGCGCGCCGACGTCTTCGCGCTGACCGGGATCTCGCTCAACTGGATGAAGAACAACAACCCCGACGCGCCCGTCGAGGTCACCCAGTCGTTCGTCGCCGAGATCAACGGGGTGCCGCAGGTCGGCGCCGGCGGCACCGTGTTCCGTACCGACGACAAGGAGCTGCTGGACGCCTACAACGAGGAGCTGGCGAAGATCACCTCCGACCCGGAGAAGTATCTCTCCATCGTGGGCGAGTTCGGGTTCACGGAAGAAGAGATGCCCGATCCCGAACTGACGACCGCCGACCTGTGCGCCGGGGTCGAGTAGTCGGCGGTGGACAGTAATATCGATGCCTTCCTGGAGGCGTGGCCGCGTTTCCAGGAAGGCATCGTCACCACCATCTACCTCACTCTCGGTGGCGCGGCCCTGGCGTTCGCGCTGGCGCTCGTGCTGGGTGTCGCGGCGGGCTCCCGCTTCATGCTCATCCGCGGGGTGTCGAGGACGATCGTCGAGTTCTTCCGCGGGACCTCCCTCCTGGTGCAGCTGTTCTGGCTGTTCTTCGTCCTGCCGCTGCTCGGCTACGAGCTCGACCCGCTGTTCTGCGGGATCCTGGCGCTGGGGCTCAACTACGGGGCGTATGCGGCCGAGGTGGTCCGCGGGTCGCTGGCGGCCGTGCCGGCCCCGCAGTGGGAGGCCGCGCTGGCCCTCAACTTCACGTCGTGGCAGCGCCTGTACCGGATCGTCTTCCCGCAGGCGTGGGTGCAGATGATCCCGCCGCTCAACAATCTGCTGATCCAGCTGCTCAAGGGCAGTGCACTGGCCAGCTTCATCCTGCTCCAGGATCTGACCTTCCACATCGGCGAGCTGCGGCGGGTCACCGGTGACACCGTCTTCGCCTTCGGGATCGGACTGGTGCTGTACTTCCTCATCGCCTACGTCCTCACCCTGTTCATGAACATGCTCGAGGTCGGCGCGAAGTCCCGACTCGGCGACGGGCCGTCGATGCGTGAGGTCTTGAGTCTGCGTCCCGAACGGGTCGACGAGGCAGTGGGGGTCGGACGATGAGTGTCGACTGGAGTTGGGAACGCGCCGCCGAGGCCGTGCCCGTCCTGCTCGAGGGCTTCAGGATCACGCTGCTCGCCACCGTGGTGGGATTCCTCATCGCCGCCGCACTGGGACTGGTCGTGGCGGTGCTCCGTCGGGCCGCGCCCGCGGTGATCACGGTGCCCCTGCGGATGGTGACCGAGTTCATCCGGCTCACCCCGCTCGTGGTTCAGCTGCTGTTCGCCTACTTCCTGCTCCCACAGTTCACCGCGCTGCAGATCGGCATCGGCGTGATCGGCGTGCACTACGCGACCTACATGGCGGAGGTGTATCGCGCGGGCATCGACGCCGTGCCGCGCGGACAATGGGAGGCCGCGCAGGCGCTGTCCCTGCCCGCGGGCCGGACGTGGCGGGCGGTCGTGCTCCCGCAGGCGATCCGCAACACCATCCCGGCGCTCGGCAACTATGCGATCTCGCTGTTCAAGGACACCCCGTTCCTCTTCGCCATCACCGTGGTGGAGATGGTCACGGCAGCGCAGCAGTACGGCGCCCGGAACTTCCAGTACCTCGAGCCGATCACGCTCGCCGGCGTGATCTTCCTGCTCGCGAGCTACCCGACATCGATTCTCATCCGGAGACTGGAGAAGTCCCTTGCCTACTGACGACACCACCCCGGCCGGCGACACCACCCCGGCCGGCGACGCCGCCCCCGCCGGTCACACGCCATCGGCCGGGCCGGGGTCCACGGGCGCCGACGACGCCCCGATGGTGGTGTTCGAGAAGGTGGTCAAGAAGTTCGGCGACCACACCGTCCTGGACCACCTCGACTTCACCGTGCGGCGCGGCGAGCGCGTGGCACTGATCGGACCGAGCGGATCGGGCAAGACGACGATCCTGCGGCTGCTGATGACGATCGAGTCGGTGGACGACGGCGTGATCTGGGTGGAGGGCGAGCCGCTGACCCACCAGCTCAGGGACGGCAAGCTGGTCAAGCCCTCTCAGAAGCATCTGCGCGCCGTCCGATCGAAGATCGGCATGGTGTTCCAGCAGTTCAACCTGTTCCCCAACATGACGGTGCTGAGGAACATCACCGAGGCGCCCATCCACGTCCTGGGCAGATCGAAGGAGGAGGCGGAGGCGCGGGCGCGGGAACTCCTGGCCACCGTGGGGCTCTCGGACAAGGAGAACGCCCACCCCACCACGCTCTCGGGCGGCCAGCAGCAGCGTGTCGCCATCGCCCGTGCGCTAGCCATGGACCCGGACATCCTGCTGCTCGACGAGGTCACCTCGGCCCTCGACCCGGAGCTGGTCGCGGACGTGCTAGGGGTCCTCCGGATGATCGCCGAGTCCACCGACATCACGATGCTCATCGTCACCCACGAGATGGGCTTCGCCCGCGACGTCGCCGACCGCGTGCTCGTGTTCGACAAGGGCAAGATCGTCGAGGAGGGGACGCCGGAAGCGATCTTCACCGACCCGCAGCAGGAGCGGACCCGCACGTTCCTCAAGGCCGTCCTCGACCGCTGAGGTCCGCGCGACGGCCGGACCTTGACCGTGCGCAGCGAAGCTGTACGATTGTCGACAATCAGACGGTCCGGCGGAAGGTGCCTGTATGACATTCACCCTGACGGCACTTGAGCTCGCCGAGTGTTTCCGTGACGGTGCATACTCCCCGGTGGAGTCGGCCGAGGAAACACTCGACGCCATCGAGCGGGTCGACGGGGGGATCAACGCCTTCTGCCACGTCGACCGCGAGGCGACCCTCGCGGAGGCCCGGCGTTCGGAGGAGCGCTACAGGACCGGTGCGCCGTTCGGTCCGCTCGACGGGGTGCCGACGTCGATCAAGGACATCTTCTACACCCGGGGGGTCCCGACGCTGCGGGGCTCCCACCTACTGGCCGACAAACCGGGCGCCACCGATCCGGCGTCGTGGCCCGACGACGCCCCGGTGACCTCCGCGGTCCGTGAGGCCGGCTGCGTGGTGATCGGCAAGACCACGACCCCGGAGTTCGCCTGGAAGGGCGTCACCGACAACACGCTCACCGGGATCACCCGCAATCCGCACGACCCGGCCCTGACCCCGGGCGGCTCGAGCGGTGGGGCGGCGTCGGCGGTCGCCGCCGGGCTCGGTCAGCTCGCACTGGGTACCGACGGCGGCGGCTCGGTCCGGATCCCCGCAGCGTTCTGTGGGATCGTCGCTCTCAAGCCCACCTACGGGGTCATCCCGATGTTCCCGTCGAGCCCGTTCGGAACGCTCGCGCACGCCGGGCCGATGACCCGCACCGTGCTCGACACCGCCGCGTTCATGGACGCTCTGCTCCGCCCCGACCCGCGGGACTGGTCCGCCGTCCCCGCACGTGCCACCACGCCCGGGCCCGGTGGGTACCTGGCCGCGGCGACCGAGGGGACGCGGGGCGAGCGCCCGCTCGAGGGGCTGCGGGTCGCCTACAGTCCCACGCTGGGCTTCGGTAGGAACGATGCCGACGTCGAGCGCGAGGTCACCCGCGCGGTCGGCGTCCTCTCCGAGCTCGGGGCGCACGTCGACACCGTCGACCCGGGCGTGACCGACCCAGTCGACGCGTTCCACGTCCTGTGGTTCGCGGGTCTGGCCGCGGTCCTCGCGCCGCACGGGCCGGGCGCGATCGAGCGCGTGGACCCGTCGATGCGCGAGGCCCTCGGGCGGTACAGCGACTACTCCGCCGCCGATTATCTGGACGCGGTGGCCGTCCGCATGGCGCTCGGGGCGAGGATGGCCGACTTCCACCAGCAGTACGACATCCTCATCACGCCCACCACCCCGATGCCGGCCTTCGCCGCGGGGTCGGACGTGCCGCCGGGCTGGCACAGCCCCGACTGGACCTCGTGGACGCCCTACACCTATCCGTTCAACATGACCCAGCAGCCGGCGCTGAGCGTCCCGTGCGGGATGACCGACGCCGGGCTGCCGGTGGGCCTGCAGGTGGTGGGGGCCCGCTTCGAGGACCGGCTCGTCGTCCGCGTCGGCGCCGCCCTCGAGGCCGCGCTGGGCAGGGTGGTGCCGACGCCCCTGGTCCACGCCGGCGCCGGGGGCGATGACCGATGACGACTCCGGTTCCGGAATCCGCCACCGGGCCGGCCGCAGCATCCGCCACCGGGCCGGCCGCAGCACCCGCCGCGGAGTCCGCCCCGGGCCTGGCCCCCGTCGTCCGCGAGTCGACTCCGTCGCTCATCGCGCGCACGCTCCGTCGTGCGATCTCCGACGGCACGTTCGGCCCGGGCACCCAGCTCGGCGAGGCCGCGTTGGCGCGTTCGCTCGGCGTGAGCCGCGGCCCCCTGCGCGAGGCCATGCAGCGGTTGACGCAGGAGGGCCTCCTGGTCTCCCACCGCAACCGCGGGCTGTTCGTCGCCGACCTGACCCCCGAGGCCGTCGAGGACATGTACCTGCTGCGCACGACGGTGGAGACGGCCGCCCTCGACCGCGTACTCGACCTGGGACTGGGGGCCGACACGGCCGACGCGCTCGACGCCGCCGTCGACGCGATGGCCGCCCTCGCCGCCGAGCCGCGATCGGCGGCCATGGTCGCGGCGGATCTGGACTTCCACCACGCCCTCGTCGAGGCCGCGCGGAGCCCGCGACTGTCGCGCGTGCACGAGACGGTGCTGGTCGAGACGAGCATGTGCCTACACGCCATGCGGGGTACCTATTCGGACGCCGCGTCGCGGCTCGCCGAGCATCGCGCGATCGCCGACGCGGTACGCGCGGCCGACCCGGGCCCGGCCCGCGCGCTGCTGGTCGACCACATGAGGGACGGTCTCGCGCGGGTCCTCGGATCCGGCCAGGCCGTCTGACCACCCCCGGCGCGCGGCCGTCTGACGCGCACCTCGACACCGGCGATGACCAGCGGAAAGGCGTTGATGGCCGTGATCGTCACGCGCATGAAGGAACTTTAGCGGTGCCGACCCATCCCACCCGTGGGGGTGTGCCGAATCACCTCCGATGTGACGGAAGCTGGAACGGACGGTGGGAGGGAAAGATGCAGCACAGCGTGTTGACCAAGACCGACGAGCAGTGGGCGTGGGCAGATCTCGGTCGGTGTCGGGACATTCCGGACCTGTTCTACAACGGGGAGGATGAGGCCAAGGCGACGCGGCGCCGCAAGCAGACCGCGGCCAAGAAGCTCTGCGCGCAATGCCCCGTCATCGACGCCTGCCGCCGCCACGCCACGTACAACCGTGAGCTGTACGGCGTGTGGGGCGGGATGACCGAGGCCGAGCGCCACCGCCAGGCCGGCCGGGTGCGCACCGGCTAGACCCTCCCTGTGTTCGCGCGACACCCGAAATTCGCTACTCGGACGCCTGATCCGCTACCCCTGTGGAGGTAGCGGATCCGGTGCCGGGGTAGCGGATTTTCTTCGCTCTCGCCCCCGGTCGCCCTGTCAGCGCACGGGGATCGCGACGAGCTTGGTCTCGAGGAATTCCTCGATCCCCGTCGTCCCGCCCTCGCGGCCGAGCCCGGACTGCTTGATCCCGCCGAACGGCGCTGCCGGGTTGGAGACGACGCCCACGTTGATGCCGACCATGCCGGCCTGGAGCCGCTCGGACATCGTCATCGCGCGGTCGAGATTCTCGGTCATGACGTACGAGACCAGCCCGTACTCGGTGTCGTTGGCCAGCGCGACGGCCTCGTCATCGGTGTCGAACGGCACGAGCGCGGCGACGGGGCCGAAGATCTCGGTGGACATCAACCTGGCGTCCGGGGTGACGCCGGTGAGGACGGTGGGCGGGTAGAAGAAGCCGGGGCCCTCGCCGCGGGTGCCGCCGGTAAGCACCGCGGCACCGCGGCTCACGGCGTCGTCGACCAGCTCGGCGACCTTGTCGACGGCCTTTTCCTCGACCAGCGGTCCCACGTCGGTGCCCTCGGCGGTGCCGTCGCCCACGGTGAGGGAGGCCATCCGCTCGGTCAGTCGGCGACCGAACTCGTCCAGCACCGACCGGTGCACGAGGATCCGGTTGGCGGACGTGCACGCCTCGCCCATGTTGCGCATCTTGGCGGCCATGGCGGCGTCGACGGCGGTGTCCATGTCCGCGTCCTCGCAGACCACGAACGGGGCGTTCCCGCCGAGCTCCATGGAGGTGCGCAGCACGCCGCGCGAGCACTGCTCGAGCAGCTTCCGGCCTACGGGTGTGGAGCCGGTGAAGGAGAGCTTGCGGGCGATCCCGGAGTCGATCCACGGCTCCACCACGCCGCCGGCGTCGGTCGTGCACACCACGTTGAGCACGCCCTCGGGCAGACCGGCCTCGCGCAGGACGTCCACCACGTACAGGGAGGTCAGCGGCGTGAGGTTGGCGGGTTTGAACACCATGGTGCAGCCGGCGGCCACGGCCGGGCCGATCTTGCGGGTGGCCATGGCCAGAGGGAAGTTCCACGGGGTGATGAGGATGGACGGGCCCACCGGCTCCTGCGTCACCATGAGTCGGGTCTTGCCGTCGGGGGAGCGGCGGGCGTCGCCGTGGATGCGGGAGGCCTCCTCGGAGAACCAGCGGAAGAATTCGGCGCCGTAGCTGACCTCGCCGCGCGCCTCGGCCAGCGGCTTGCCCATCTCGGTGGTCATGAGGAGGGCGATCTCGTCGGCGCGGTACACCAGCAGCTCGTAGGCCCGGCGCAGGATCTCGGCGCGCTCGCGCGCGGGGACGGCGGCCCAGCTCTCCTGCGCCCGCCCGGCAGCGGCGATCGCGGCGGTGGCGTCGTCGGCCCCGCCGTCGGCGAGGGTGGCGATGGCCTCGCCGGTGGCCGGGTTGACCACGTCGAACGTGGCGCCGGAGGCGGCGTCGCGCCACTGCCCGTCCACGTACACGCCGGTGCCGAGTCCGGCGATGATGTCGGTGACGGAGCGGGTCATTGGGGCCTCCTGGTGGTGGGCGGGACGGTGGCGTCGGGATCGGGGCTGGAGGGGTCGGAATCGGCGGGATCGGGATCGAGGAGTTCGAAGAGGTGTCGCCCGGTACGGCCGAGTTCACCGGTCTGGGTGGCGCACGAGAACCCGTCGGTGAGGACCGGCGCGTCGGGGTCGGCGCGCAGGGCGGGTGCGAGGGCCTGTTCGGCGACGGCGGCGGTGACGGCCTCGTGGCCGGCGGTGAAGCCGAAGTCGCCGGCGACGCCGCAGCAGCCGGTGGCCTCGCGGACCGAGCCCACGCCGAGGGCGGTGAGCGTCGCGCGTTGCACGCGGTTGCCGAACGTCGCGTATTCGTGGCAGTGGGTCTGCACGGTGACGCGGTCGGGCGCGGTGCCGCCGGGCCAGGCGGGCGCCCGGCCCTCGGAGGCGAGGCGGCCGAGGTGGTCGGCCGAGGAGCGGATCCGCGCCGCGACGCGCCGGGCCGCGTCGGCGTCGGGGGTGTCGGCGAGGAGGTGGGGGAGGTCGCCGCGCAGCGTGGCCGCGCAGGACGGTTCGACGACGACGACGGGCACTTCCGCCCCGTCCGGCCCGCGGATCGCGTCGAGGTGACGCGTGGTCGCGCGCATGGTGCGTCGGGCGGCGTCCAGTCGGCCGGTCGTGACGTGGGTGAGGCCGCAGCAGTGGCCGGCCGAGCAGGCGACGGAGGTGTGCGAGCCGCCCAGGACGCGGGCGGCGGCGCCGGCGACGTGCGGGCGCAGTCCCCGGGTGAACGAGTCGAGGAACAGCACGACCTCGGCCGAGGTCCGCGCAACCGCCCGGCCGCCCGAACCGGCGACCGCGCCCGTACCGGCAGCGGATCCCTTGCCCGATCGCCGGGCCAGGTCGCGCACGTGCCACACGCTGGCCGGGACCCGGGCGAGCTCGTCGCGGAGCTGCCGGGCCGAGGCGAACCGCGGCAGCGCGCGCTCGCCGGTGATCCCCCCGAGCCGGGCGCCGGCCCGCCCGAGCGGGGTGGCGAGCAGGGCGTTGAGCGGCCCCGCGGCGCGGGTGGTCCCGCGCAGCCACAGCGGGAGCAGGCCGAGGGAGTAGTGGACGCGCGGCCGGACGCGTCGGCGATAGCGGCGGTGCAGCGCCTCGGCCTTGAACGTGGCCATGTCGACGCCGGTGGGGCAGTCCGAGGAGCACGCCTTGCAGGCCAGACACAGCTCGAGCGACTCCTCGACAGCCGGGTCGTCCACGCCGATCGTGCCACGCACGACCTCCTGCAGGACGCGGGCCCGACCGCGGGTGGAGTCCTTCTCGTCGCCGGTCGCGCGGAAGGACGGACACATCACGCCGCCGGTCGACGTGCGGCAGCGGCCGACCCCGATGCAGGCCTGCACGGGGTGAGCACCGTCGGCGGAGGTGAGCAGTCCCAGGTCACGCCGGCCGATCCCGGGCCCGACGCCGGCCAGGGCGAGGTCGGCGTCGACCGGCCGGGTGGCGGTGAGGCCACCGGGTGCGAGCAGCCCCGCGGGGTCCCAGATGCGCGCGAAACCCTCGAACGCGCCCAGCATCTCCGGCGAGTACATCAGCGGCAGCAGTTCCGAACGGGCGCGGCCGTCCCCGTGTTCACCGGACAGGGAGCCGCCGTGGCGCACGGCGAGGTGGGCGGCGTCGGTGCAGAAGGCGCGGAAGACCGCCCGCCCGGCGTCCGAGCGCAGGTCGAAGGTGATCCGGATGTGCATGCATCCGGCGCCGAAATGGCCGTACATCACGCCGGCGAGCCCGTGCCGTGCGAGCAGTTCGCGGAACTCGGCCAGGTAGTCGGCCAGCCTCTCGGGCGGCACGGCCGAGTCCTCCCAGCCGGGCCAGGACTCGATGGTGGCGCCGGTGGCGGGATCGGTGAGCCGGGAGCTCAGGCCGGCGCCGTCCTCGCGGACCCGCCACAGGTCGGCGCGGGTCACCGGATCCGTCACGACGAGGGCCTCGAGGGCGTGACCGTCCCCGGCCAGCTCGTCGGCCACGCGCGTCATCCGGGCCCCGAGCCCACCACCGGCGCCGCCCGCCTCGTCGTCGTGCTCGTCGTCGTTCCCGTCGTCGTCGAGTTCCACGAAAAGCCACGCGCGCCCGGAGGGCAGATCGGCCACGGCGTCGGCGCCGCGGCGCTGCCGCATGGTCGCCACGATCACCTCGTCGATCCCCTCCACCGCCGTGGGGCGGTGGCGCAGGATCGCCGGGACGTCGCGGGCGGCGTCCACGACGTCGGCGTACCCCACTACCAGCAGGCCGGTGCGCGCGGCCCGGGGCACGGCGCGCATGGTCGCGGCGGTGACGATCGCGCATGTGCCCTCGGAGCCGACCAGCGCGCGGGCCACGTCGAAGCCCTCCTCCGGCAGCAGGTGCCGCAGGTGGTAGCCGGAGACCTGGCGGGGGATGCGGCCGAGCTCGGTGCGGATCGCGGCCAGATGAGCGGCGGCCAGGTCGCGCAGCTCGGCCGTGAGGTACTCGGCGCGCGCGGCGGCGGCCGCGTCCCCGGCGTCGGTGGCCTCGACGCCTCGGCGCGTGGCGGTGAGGCGCAGGCCGTCGGCGGTGACCAGGCGCAGCGCCTCGACGTGGTCGGCGGTCCGGCCGTGACGCACGGAGTGGTTCCCGCACGCGTCGTTGCCGATCGCCCCGCCCAGGCACGCCCGCGACTGGCTCGAGGGATCGGGGGCGAAGGTCAGTCGCGAGTCGGTCGCGGCGTGAACCGCGGCGCGCAGGGCGGTGAGGACGGTGCCGGCCTCGGCGGTGACCGTCCGCGCAGCCTCGTCTACGGCCAGCACCCGGTGCATGTGCCGCGACAGGTCCAGCACCAGCCCGGTGCCGACGGAGTTGCCGGCCATCGAGGTACCGCCGCCGCGGGCGGTCGCGGGTACGCCGAGGCGGTGGCACACGGCGAGCGCGGTGGCGACCTCGGCCTCCGAGCGGGGGAAGAGCACCGCGGCCGGGGTGACCCGGTAGTTGGAGGCGTCGTAGGAGTACTCGGCGACCCGGCGGCGATCGGCCTCCGGGGCCAAACCCGCGGCGGTGAGCGCGTCGACCAGCTCGTCAACCGTCACCGTGGACCCGCCGGACCCGCCGGACCCGCCGGACCCGCCGGACCCGCCGGCGCGGCCGGGCGCGGTCGCGTCGACGCGGGCGGTCACGCCGCCCCGTCGCGCACCCGGTGCACGGCCTGGGTGAAGCGCTCGACGCCGGCGTCGACTTCCTCGGAGGTCACCACCAGAGCCGGGATGAGGCGCACCACCGACCCGGTCGGCCCACACGTCAGGGTGAGCAGGTCCTCGTCCACGCACGCCTGCTGGACGGCCGTCGCCAGGCGCGCGGCCTCGAGCGCGCCGGCGCTGCCGGCGGGCGCGGTCGGGTCGCCGAACTCGACGCCCAGCATGAGCCCGGTACCGCGGATGTCGCAGATCTCGCTCACGTCCGCCAGGCTACGCCGCAGTCCGTCGAGGAGCTGGGCTCCGCGCTCGGCCGCGCACTGCACGAGGCTCTCGCGCTCGACCACGCCGAGCGTCGCCACCCCGGCCGCGGCCGCCACGGCGTTGCCGCCGTAGGTGCCGCCCTGGGAGCCGGGCCAGGCCTTGGCCATGAGCTCGGTGGGTGCCGCGATCGCGGAGATGGGGAAGCCGGAGGCGATGCCCTTGGCGGTGATGATGACGTCCGGGACCAGGCCCTCGGTGTGCTGGTGGCCCCAGAAACGGCCGGTGCGCCCGATGCCTGCCTGGACCTCGTCCAGCACGAGCAGCGCGCCGATCCGGTCGGCGCGCTCGCGCAGTCCCTGCAGGTAGCGCGGGGGAGTGGCCATGTACCCGCCGTCGCCCAGGACGGGCTCGATGAGGAACGCCGCGATCTCGCGGGCATCGACGCGGGTGGCCATGAGGTAGTCGAGCTCGGCCAGCGCGAAGTCCACGGCCTCGTCGGTGGTCCACCCGTGGCGCAGCGCGTGGGGGAACGGGGTCATCACCACGCCGCCCATGAGCGGGGAGAAGCCGGCGGAGAAGCGGGTCCCGGCGGTGGTGAGGCTCGCGGCGGCCACCGTGCGGCCGTGGAAGCCGCCCTGGACGGTGACGATGTTCGGCCGGCCCGTGGCCATCCGCGCCAGCCGCACGGCGGCCTCGACGGCCTCGGAACCCGAGTTGGCGTAGAACACCGAGTCGATGCCGGCCGGCAGGTGCTCGCCGAGCTTGGCGGTGAGCTCGAGCAGCGGCTGGTGCATGACGGTCGTGTACTGCGCGTGGATGATCTTCCCGCACTGCTCCCGCGCGGCCGCCACGACGTCGGGGTGGCAGTGGCCGGTGCTGGTCACGCCGATGCCGGTGGTGAAGTCCAGGTAGTCGCGGCCGTCGGTGCCGTGGATCCACGAGCCGAGGGCGTGGTCCACGACGACGGGCGTGGCCTGCTTGAGAAGGGGCGACAGGTGCGCGGTCATGCGGTCAGTGTGTGGCCGCGCCCGGTCGATTGTCAACAATCCGACGATCGCGCGACGCGATCGGACGGCCGCGCTACCGTGGCCGCATGGACCGCCGCACCGACCGCCGCACCGACCGCCGCACCGACCCGAGCCCCGCCCGCGACTCCCGGCCCACCGTCGTCGTGCTCACCGCGGACGGCGTCGAGCCGCCCACCACGCTCGACGAGATCCGTGGCCTCGCCGACGTGCGCGCGTGCACGGCCGACACCCTCGCCGACGCGCTGCCCGGCGCGCAGATCCTGCTGGTATGGGACATCTTCTCCGACGCCCTGGCCTCGGCCTGGCCCGCCGCGGACTCGCTGCGCTGGGTGCACGTCGCCGCCGCCGGTGTCGACAAGCTGCTCTTCGACGAGCTGCGCGACTCCGACGTCCTGGTCACCAACGCCCGCGGCGTCTTCGACGGTCCCATCGCCGAATACGTCCTGGCGTGCGTGATGGCCCACGACAAGCGCCTCCACGAGACCGAGGCGCTGCAGCGCGCGGGGCGCTGGTGCCACCGGGAGACGACCCGGGTGGCGGGACGGCGCGCCCTGGTCGTGGGCACCGGCGGGATCGGACGGGCCACCGCGAGGCTCCTGCGGGCGGTCGGACTCGACGTGGCCGGGGCGGGACGTCGACCGCGCGACGACGACGAGGACTTCGGCCGCGTCCTGGACTCGGCCCGCCTGGTCGACCATCTCGGCGACGTGGACCATCTCGTCATGGTGGCGCCGCTGACGGAGGCGACCCGGGGGATGCTCGGGCCCACGGAGCTGGCCGCCCTTCCCGACGGCGCACACGTGGTGAACGTGGGTCGCGGACAGCTGGTCGATCAGGACGCTCTCACGGCCGAGATCGCGTCGGGCAGGCTCTCCGCGCACCTGGACGTCCTCGTCGTCGAACCTCTCCCCGAGGGCGACCCGCTCTGGACGTTGGGGGGCGTGCACATCAGCCCGCACATGTCCGGCGACGTCGTGGGCTGGCGCGACACGCTCTCCGCACAATTCCGCGATCACCTGCGCACGTGGCTCGCCGGCGGCGAGCCAGGTCCCGCCGTGGACAAGAGTCGAGGATACGTCAGCGGCTGAGAGTTGTCCGAGATCGTCGCCACGGATACGGTCGGCCCCACGAGGGCGGCACCCCTCGTTTTCCCGAGTCAGCCGGGGTTTTCAGGCTGAGGAGAGAAAGGAGTCGTAGTGACCATTGCCGTTGATGACTACCAGACCCGCGTGACCGGGCGCCCGGAGATCGTCGAGCGCCGGGACCCCGTCATCTGGGGGAGCAGCCAGGATCCCGAGGTGCTCGAGTTCGAGGAGAAGGGATTCGTCCAGCGCGAGGGCGCCCTGGACCAGAGCCGGATCGACGCCTGCTGGGAGGAGCTCCGACGGTTCGGGGACGACCCCGCGATGAAGGACGATCCCCGCATCATCCGCGAGGAGGGCGGCCGGGCCGTCCGGTCGATCTTCGACGTGCACGAGCTCAGTGAGGTCGTGTGGGAGGCCGTCGAGCAGTCCGGCGCGATCGATCTGGCCCGCCAGATCCTCGGATCCGATGTGTACGTTCACCAGAGCCGGCTCAACTACAAGCCCGGCTTCGCCGGCGGCGCGTTCTACTGGCACTCGGACTTCGAGACGTGGCACGCCGAGGACGGCATGCCCAAGCCGCGCGCCTGCAGCGCCTCGATCGCGCTCACGCCCAACGAGACCTACAACGGTCCGCTGATGATCATGCCGGGCACGCACAAGTACTACGTCCAGTGCGCCGGTGAGACGCCCGAGGACTACTACAAGGAGTCGCTCGTGACGACCGCGCCGAAGGTGGGCGTTCCGTCCGAGGAGCACATCACCGAGATGTACCGCGAGCACGGACTCGACGTCCTCACCGGCGGCGCGGGCTCCATGACGATGTTCGACTGCAACGCGCTGCACGCCTCGGGTGGCAACATCACCCCGCTGCCGCGCGCCAACGTGTTCATCGTGTTCAACAGCGTCGAGAACGAGCTCGCCGAGCCGTTCGCGGGCACGCCGCCGCGCCCGGACTTCCTCGCGCGTCGGCCCTGAGGTCTCACGCCCCGCCCGGGGGGTCCAGGCCGACCTCCCGGGCGGCGGCCGTGAACGCCGCGACGAACGCCTGGAGCGGGCGCCTCCGGGCGTCGCGGCGACGATGGGTGATCGACACCGTCCTGGTGAGCCCGTCCCTCAGCGGCAGAACGTCCACGTCGGCAGCGAACGTGGTCAGGCCGAGATCGGAGGCGAGCGTGACGCCGAGGCCGGCGGCGACCAGGGCCAATGCCGTGGACTGCTCACCCGCCTCGTGGCGCACCTCCGGCTCGAAGCCCGCTTCCCGGCACGCGATCCGCACCGCCCGGCCGAAGTGCGAGCGCGGGTGCGCGACCACCCACGGCGCCCCCGCGAGGTCGGACAACGACACCTGCGCGGTCGGCATCGACCCGCGCGGCACCACCGCGTGCAGGGCCTCCCGCGCGATCGGCAACCGCACGAGGTCCGGCACGTCCGCCATCGCGTAGCTCGAGTAGTCCAGCACGAACGACAGGTCCAGCGAGCCGTCGCGGACCGCGCCCGCCGTGTCCTCCGGGGCCAGTTCGTGGCTGCGCACGACGATTCCCGGATGGTCGCGGGACAGGATCGCGATCCCGGCCGGCAGCAGCGTGGTGGCCACCGACGCCCATACCCCGGCCGTGAGCGTCGTCCCGACGCCCGCCCTCGCCGACTCCATCGCGTGGCTCGCGTCCTCCACCGCGGACAGGATCGTGCGCGCGTGCTCCGCCAACACGAGTCCCGCCTCCGTCAACGCGAGACCACGACCCCGCTTCTCGAACAGGGGCGTCCCCGCCTCGCGCTCGAGCAGCGAGAGCTGCTGCGACACGGCCGAGACGGTGTACCCCAGGCCCGCGGCGACCGCGGTGACGGTGCCCCGTCGCTCCAGTTCGTGGAGCAACCGCAGGCGGTGCAGGGACGGCTCCATGCCCCGAGAGTAGGAGCCCCCGGGTCGAACGTGCAGGAAAAGTGAACGGTCGGGTCCACGAAGTCTCGCTGGACCCGCCCGGGGACGCGGACCCATGCTGGGGACACCCCCGCCGGACCCGCCGACGGACGAGGTCGCCGAGGAGGCGAGCACCATGACATCCATCGAGATCCCGGGCACGACCGGCCACACGGGGGCCGGCCCGCAGACCGTGCCCGACGCACAGGCCGTTTCCGCACCGGCCACAGCTCCGGCCCTGACCTCGGCCACGGCGCCGGCCCTGACCCCGGCCACGGCCCCGGCCGAGACGTCGAGTTCCCGCCGCGAACCCTACTTGCGCCTGCACTGGGAGGACGATCAGACCTGCGCCCGCGGCTACCTCGTCGTGGACACGCTCGTCGTCGGCCTGGCCACCGGCGGCACCCGCATGCGCGCCGGATGCACCCTCCGCGAGGTAGAGGACCTGGCACGCGGAATGACCCGCAAGACCGCGGCTTTCGACCTACCCGTTGGTGGGGCCAAGGGCGGAATCGACTTCGACCCCAAGGACCCGCGGGCCGTCGAGGTGCTCGGCCGCTTCTGCGAGGCTATGCGCCCGTTCCTCGACCGGCACTGGGTGACCGCCGAGGACCTGGGCGTACCGCAGCACCTCATCGACGAGGTCTTCGGCCGCCTCGGCATGAGGCAGTCGTACCACGCGGCGATCGAGCGGTCCGCTGACCCCGCGGCCACGGCCGATCGGATCTTCCGCGGGCTCAACGCCGAGGTCCCGGGTGGGCTCCTGGGCGACGTGATCGGTGGCTACGGCGTCGCGCAGGCGTGCCTCGCGGCAGCGCACGTGCGCAGCTGGGACATCGAGCGCACGTCGGTCGCGATCCAGGGCGTCGGCACCATGGGCGGTGGCGCCGCCTGGTATCTGCACGAGGCCGGGATGCGGGTGGTCGCGCTCGCCGACGCCGCCGGCACACTCTACGACCCCGCCGGCCTCGACGTCCCGGCGCTGCTGGCGACCCGCGACCGCTTCGGCGAGATCGACCGCGCCGCCGTACCCGCCCGGGTGCAGCGTCTGGACCGCGACAGCATCCTCGGCATGGACGTCGACGTCCTGGTTCCCGCCGCCGTGTCGTACGCGATCACCGCCGAGAACTGCGCGCAGGTCACGGCACCGATCGTCGTGGAGGCCGCGAACGCCGCCACGACCGCCGATGCGGAGCTCGACCTCACGACCCGCGGTATCGCGGTGCTGCCGGACTTCATGGCCAACGCCGGCGCCGTCGCCTGGGCGTGGTGGCTCATCCTCGGCGAGGTCGACGATCGGCCCGAGACGTCGTTCCTACGTCTCGGACGGGAGATGACGGCGAAGGTGGCGGACCTACTCGCCGGCTGGGACCCGACCAGCGGCCCGCTGCGGTGGGCGGCCGACGTCTCCGGCGCGATCCGGACGGTGCCGCCGGTCGTCGTGCCCTGACCGCGGGCCCGGGCTCCCGCCCCCGAGGCGCCCGGGCCCCGCACCCGCCGCAGCCCGCACGGCCGCACGTCTCCATGGCGTCTCGCTCGCCCCGAAGGGTGGGCAAGACGCCATCGCGAGGGGCGGCTGCAGTTCAGGCGGACAGGCGTAGGAGCGAGACGCCAGATTGAGGAGCGGGCGGCCGGGCGGGGGAGCGGTTGCGTGGGAACGCTCATGTGCCCCGCCGCACGCGCACTGTCAGACTGTGCGGCCCCGTCCCGCGACAGCCCCGGTGGCCCCGGTGGCCCCGGCGACCCTATCCGGTGGCGGCGTCGGCTGCCCCGCCAGCGCTGGCAATCCCGGTGGCGGCGTCGGCTTCACCGGCCTCGTTGCCGTTCCCGTTTCCGATCGCCGTGTGTAGGCGCGCGCGGCGGGGCGAATCGTCGGTGCCCAGCAGCAGGTCGATCGTCAGCGCCAGCCGGGTGGCGACGTCCGCGGCCGACGACCGCCGGGTGAGCCACGAGACAAGGTTGGACATCCACACGTCCGAGACCACGCGCGCGATCGAGAGCTGGAGTTCGTCCGGTTCGCCCTGTGCCAGCGCGCGGGCGATGATGCGGTCCATGAGGAAGCCGACCTCCTCGACCTCGTTGGCCACAGTGGCGTCGGCGAACATGAAGGCCCGCGTCATGGCCTCGGTGAGGTTCGGGTCGCGCTGCATCGACTTGGTGATCATTTCCACCACGACCTTCATCCGCTCCTGCGCGGTGTCGCCGGGCGGGGCCGAACGCTCGGTGCGCTGATCGAGCCGGCGGAACTCGCGGGCGAGCGCCGAGACGAGCAGGTGCACCTTCGACGGGAAGTACCGGTAGAGGGTGCCCACGGCGACCTCGGCCTTCTCTGCCACGGCGCGCATCTGCACGGCCTCGTACCCGCCCTTGGCGGCCAAGGCCAACGTGGCGTCGAGGATCCGGCGACGGCGCTCGCGTTGCGACGACGTACTGGGCTCGTCGGCTCTGGTAGCGGCGGCGGCGGACGCGGCGGCGGAGCCGGTCTCGGTCGAGCTCTTGGTCATGGCAACGAACCTTCTGCGCTGGTCGGATCGGGACTGCTGATCGGGCTGGCGGTCTCGGGTTGGCGTACCGGGCGGGGACCCGGGTGTACCGATCGGACCCTACTGGTGCATTCTAGAACACGTTACCTAGAACACGTTCTATTGTAGGCGTGTACGCGCGGGCCCTCGCGTCCCGCGCCGGGTACGCGTCCCCCGCCCGAGTCGAGGAGCCTGCAGTGAGTATCGCCACCACACCGGACCAGACCGAGATCCAGAGTTCGATCAAGGCCTGGGCGAAGTCCGCCGATCCCGTGGCTACGGTACGCGTTCAGGAGGAGGATCCGGAAGCCTGGAAGGCGGTGTGGCCCCGACTCGCCGAGCTGGGGCTGTTCGGTGTCGCGATCGCCGAGGAGCACGGCGGTGCCGGCGCGGAGATCGTCGACCTGGCCTGCATGCTCGAGACCGCAGCCGCCCACATGGCGCCGGGCCCGGTGCTGTCCACCGCCCTGACCGGGGTGCTGGTCTCCCGTGCGGGCGGGGCCGTGGCGCAGGCGCTGGGGGAGACCCTCGCCGAGGGTGGCCTGCCGGTGGGCGTGTGCCTGGGCATCGGCACCGCGACGCTGGACGGCTCGGGTGAGGTCACCGGCGACCCCGGCATCGCCTACGGCGGCACCCCCGGCGGAGGACTGCTCTTGCCCGTCGAGATCGACGGCGCCACGCGCTGGGCGCTGCTCGAGGCGGGCACGGCGGGCGTGACGGTCACCCCGTCGACGCCGTACGACATCTCGGCCTCGATCGGCCGCGTTCGCCTGGAGGGCGTGACGATCCCGGCCGACCGGATCCTCAAGGGTATCACCACCGAGCACGTCCACCAGCTGTTCGTCACGCTGGCCGCGGCGGAGGCTGCGGGCGTCGCCGACTACACGCTCGCCACCGCCGTGGACTACGCAAAGATCCGCGAGCAGTTCGGC
This sequence comes from Dietzia papillomatosis NBRC 105045, assembly GCF_001570845.1. Taxonomy (NCBI): domain Bacteria; kingdom Bacillati; phylum Actinomycetota; class Actinomycetes; order Mycobacteriales; family Dietziaceae; genus Dietzia; species Dietzia papillomatosis. Next base: position 23,580 of record NZ_BCSL01000033.1, read on the forward strand.
CGCACCATCGGCTCGTTCCAGTCCATCAAGCACCTCGCCGCCGACATGCTCTGCCGCACCGAGCAGGTCCGCGCGCTGGCGTGGGACGCCGCCGTCGCTGCGGAGGACCTCACCGACTCCGACTCCGAGCTGCCCGTCGCCGCCGCGGTCGCCGGGGCGCTGGCCTTCGACAACGCCGTGCGCAACTCCCAGGACTGCATCCAGATCCTCGGCGGCATCGGCTTCACCTTCGAGCACGAGGCCCACTTCTACATGCGGCGCGCGAGCGCGCTGCGCCAGATCATCGGTGGGTCCGCCCGCTGGCGACGCAGCCTGGCCGAGCTCACCCTCGCCGGCAGGCGCCGCCACCTCGACATCGACCTGTCCGAGATCGACGGGCTGGACGCCACGCGCGAGGAGATCCGCGCACTCGTGGCGAAGGTCGCCGCCGCGGAGGGCGACGAGCGCAAGCAGGCCCTGGCCGACACCGGCCTGTTCATGCCGCACCTGCCCGAGCCGTGGGGCCTGGGCGCGGGCCCGGCCGAGCAGCTGCTCATCGACGAGGAACTCGAGGCCGCCGGCGTCACCCGCCACGACATCACGATCGGCGGCTGGGCGGTGCCGACCATCCTGCAGGCCGCCCCCGAGCACGCCGATCTGCTGGTGCCGGGCACCATGGCCGGCAAGATCAGGTGGTGCCAGTTGTTCTCCGAGCCCGGCGCCGGCTCCGACCTCGCCGCGCTGCGCACCACCGCCGAGAAGGTCGACGGCGGTTGGAAGCTCAACGGCCAGAAGGTGTGGACCTCCCTGGCCCGCGAGGCCGACTGGGCGATGTGCCTGGCCCGCACGGACAAGGACGCGCCCAAGCACAAGGGCATCACCTACTTCCTGGTGGACATGCGCTCGGAGGGCATCCGGACCCGGCCGCTGCGCGAGATCACCGGCGAGGCGCTGTTCAACGAGGTCTACCTCGAGGACCTGTTCGTGCCCGACGAGTTCCAGATCGGCACGGTGAACGACGGCTGGAAGATCGCCCGCACGACGCTGGCCAACGAGCGCGTGGCCATGGGCGGCGGCTCCTCCCTCGGTGACGCCGCGGAGGAGATCATCGGCCTCATCAACGTGGCCGGGGTCTCGGACGACGCGCTGGTGCTGGACGAGTTCGGCAAGCACGTCGCCGACGGCGTCGTGGGCAACCTGCTGGACCTGCGCACCGCGCTGCGCAGCCTCGCCGGTTCCGGCCCGGGCGCCGAGTCGAGCGTCCGCAAGATCGTCGGCGTGCGCCACCGCCAGGACATCGCCGAGTTCGGCCTGGAGCTCACCGGCACCGGCGGCGTCGAGTTCACCGAGCAGGGCCGCAAGTTCCTCATGGTCCGCTGCCTGTCGATCGCCGGCGGCACCGAGCAGGTGCTGCTCAACGTGGTCGGCGAGCGCATCCTCGGCCTGCCCCGCGACTGACCTCCGTCCGTCGCCCCCCGCCCCCGTACCCGAACAGGATTGATCGTGGACTTCACGCGTACCGAGACCCAGGTCGCCGTCGCCGAGGCGGTGGCCGGCGCGCTGTCGACGGCCGCCCCGGCCGAGGAACTGCTCACCGCGCTGCCCAGCCGCAGTGTCGACGACGCCGGCTTCGACGAGCGCCTCTGGTCGGCGTTCGCCACCTCCGGGCTGCTCTCGCTGGGCCTGCCCGCAGCGCTCGGCGGCGACGACCTCACGCCCGCCGACATCGCCGTGGTGCTCGAGGAGGTCGGCCGCGCCGGCGTGGTGATCCCCGCCCTGGAGACCCTGGGCCTCGGCGTACTGCCGATCGTCACCCTCGGCACCGCCGACCAGCAGAAGCGACTGCTCTCCGGCATCGAGGACGGCCGCATCCTCACCGCCGCCGTCGCCGAGCCCGGCAACCCCCTGCCGCTCGAGCCGACCGTGCGCCTGGATGGCGGGACCCTCACCGGCACCGTCACCAGCGTCCGTTACGCGGCCCAGGCCCGCGCGATCCTCGTGCCGGCGTCCACGCCCGAGGGCGCCGCCCTCGTCGTCGTCGCCCCCGACGCCCCCGGCGTCACCCTGACCCCCACCCTCGGTTCCCTGGGCGTGCCCGAGTACGCGATGCGGTTGGACGGCGTGGAGGTCGACGACGCCGACGTGCTCCGCGGCTCGGGATCGGAGTCGGTCCTCGAGGAGTTCCGGCGTCTCGTCCTGGCCGCCTGTATCGCCCACGGTGACGGTCTCGTGGCCGGCGCGCTGGAGATGACTGCCGGCTACCTCAAGGAGCGGGTGCAGTTCGGTAAGCCGCTCGGTTCGTTCCAGGCGGTGCAGCAGGAGCTGGCGGACGTCTACATCGTCTCGCAGACGCTGCACGTGATCGCGCAGTCGGTGGCGTGGCGGATCTCCGAGGGGCTGGCCGGGCCCGGTGACCGCTACGAGACCGATCCCACGATCGGCGCGTACTGGCTGGCCGCCGAGGGGCCGCGCGCGGTGCAACTCCTGCACCACCTCCACGGCGGCGTGGGCGTGGACGTCACGTACCCGATGTTCAAGTACTCCTCGGCGGTCAAGGACCTCGCCCGCTTCGTCGGCGGCGCGCAGCTGCACCTCGACGCGCTGGGCGCGGCGATCGCCGCCGACCCGGTGGAGCAGGTGGCCCCCGCCTCCGGCGACGCGATCGCCGCCGACGCCGACACCGACGCCGACGCCGCGTTCATCGACCTCACCGCCGAGCAGCGCGCGCTGCAGGCCGAGCTGCGCGAGTACTTCTCCACCCTCATCTCGCCGGAGGAGGCCGCGGACATCGCGACCACCCGTCACGGCGACACCTACGCGGAGATCATCAAGCGGATGGGTCGCGACGGCTGGCTGGGCGTGGGCTGGCCCACCGAGTACGGCGGCAAGGGCTTCGGCCATATCGAGCAGCAGATCTTCACCAACGAGGCCACCCGCGCCGACGTTCCGCTGCCCTCGGTGACGCTGCAGACCGTCGGCCCGACGCTGCAGAAGTACGGCACCGAGAAGCAGAAGGAGAAGTTCCTCCCAGGGATCCTCGACGGGACGATCCACTTCGCGATCGGGTACTCCGAGCCCGACGCCGGCACCGACCTCGCCGCGTTGCGCACCACGGCCCGCAGGGACGAGGCGACCGGCGACTGGATCATCAACGGGCAGAAGATGTGGACCACCGGCGGACACCACGCCGACTACATCTGGCTCGCCGCCCGCACCGGCACCCCGGACTCGCGCCACCGCGGGCTGACGATCTTCATCGTGGACACCACCGATCCGGGTTTCTCGTTCACGCCGATCATCACCTGCGACGGTGCGCACCACGTCAACGCCACCTACTACTCCGACGTGCGCGTCCCGGCGGACATGGTCGTGGGCAAGGTCGACGGCGGCTGGAAGATGCTCACCACGCAGCTCAACCACGAGCGCGTCATGCTCGCCCCGTCGGGCCGGCCGGGCGGGTACTACGACGAGCTCGCCGCCTGGGCCCGCGGCACCGGTGCCGACGGCGTGCGCCACCTGGACCGGCCCGAGGTGCGGCGTGGCCTCGCGGAGATCTTCGCGATCGTCCGGCTCAACGAGCTGCTCAACTGGCAGGTTTCCTCGACGGGCGACAACCCGTCGATGGGCGACTCCGCCGCGTCGAAGGTGTTCTCCACGGAGAAGATCCAACACGTCGGCCGGATCGTCGAGGAACTGCTCGGCCGTTTCGGCGACCCCACCGACCCGGACACCGCGGCGCTGCAGCGCTGGTTCGACATGATGAACAAGCGCAACGTCGTGATCACCTTCGGCGGCGGCGTCAACGAGGTCATGCGCGAGCTGGTCTGCATGGGCGGCCTCGGCATGCCCCGCACGGCGCGCTGACGCCGGCCCCGTCCCGCCAGCGCAGCCCCGCTGCGCATCCACCCCGACGAGAAGGCACCCATGAGTGACGACACGGTGTTCAACGACACAGTGACCGACGAGCGGGCCGCGCGCATCCTCGCCGCGGCCGACGAGGTCAAGGCCTCCGGCGGCAGCGCCCGCCGCGCGGGCCGCGACCCCATCAACCTGCCGATGATCCGCAACTGGACCGAGGCGATCGGCGACACCAACCCCATCTACGAGTCCGAGGAGGCGGCCCGCGCGGCCGGTCACGGCGGACTCGTCGCGCCGCCCGCGATGGCCCAGGTGTGGACCATGCGCGGGCTCGGCAAGACCCGCGAGGCCGACGACCCGCTGGGCCGCATGACCGACATCCTCGACGCCGAGGGATTCACCTCGGTCGTCGCGACCAATTGCGACTCGGTCTACCACCGCTACACCCGCCCGGGCGAGGAGGTGACCATCGAGTCGATGCTGGTCGACGTGGTGGGACCCAAGACCACGGGCCTGGGCGAGGGGTGGTTCTTCACCACCCGCAACTACTGGCGCGTCGGCGACGAGGTCGTGGCCGAGATGGACTTCCGGATCCTCAAGTTCCGGCCGCCGGCCAAGACCGCGGAGCCGGCCGGCTCGGCTTCGTCGGAGGAGCGGATCATCGCCAGTTCCGGCTCGGCCACCGACGACCTGGTGGTGGGCAAGGTCCTGCGCCCGTCGGTCTCCCACGACACACGGTTTTTCTGGGACGGCGTCGCCGCCCACGAGCTGCGCATCCAGAAGCGCGAGGACGGATCCCTGCAGCACCCGCCCGTGCCGGCGCTGTGGAAGGAGAGGTCCGAGCAGACCGACTACGTCGTGTCCTCCGGCCGCGGCACGGTGTTCAGCTTCGTGGTCCACCACGCGCCGCGGGTGCCGGGCCGGACGAAGTTCCCGTTCGTCATCGCGCTGGTGGAGCTGGAGGAGGGCGTGCGCATGCTCGGCGAGCTGCGTGACGTCGACCCGGCGGAGGTCCGCATCGGCATGGAGGTCGAGGTGGAGTTCCTCGACATGCCCGGCGACGAGTCCGAGGACGCCGCGTTCGGCACTGATCCGTGGACGTTGTACGCCTGGCGACCGGCCGGTGCGCCGATCGACCGTCAGATGCCCGAGGTCAAGGAAGGTGGCGGCAAATGAGCGAGAACAGTGCGGTGACCGACGTGATCTGCCCCGCCGAACCGCCCGCCGCCACGGTGGGGGACCGGCTGCCCGAGCTGACCATCGAGGGGACGCCGACGTTCATCGTGGCCTCCGCCCTGGCGACGCGGGACTTCCAGGACGTGCACCACGACCGCGACCTGGCCCACGCCAAGGGCTCGAAGGACATCTTCGTCAACATCCTCACCGACACCGGCCTCGTGCAGCGGTACGTGACGGACTGGGCGGGCCAGCGCGCGCGCATCACCTCGATCAAGCTGCGCCTCGGCGTGCCCTGGTACGCGTACGACTCCCTGACCCTCACGGGTGAGGTCACGGGGATCGATGGCGACGGGCTGGTCACGCTGAAGATCGTCGGCACGGACTCGCTGGGCGCGCATGTCACCTCGACCGCGACCCTCTACATGAACGGAGGCCCGCAGTGAGCTCCCTCGCGGACAAGGCGTCGATCGTCGGCATCGGCGCGACCGATTTCTCCAAGGACTCCGGCCGGTCCGAGCTCCGGCTGGCCGCCGAGGCCGTCCGCGCGGCGGTGGCCGACGCCGGTCTGCAGCCGTCGGACGTCGACGGCCTGGTGTCGTTCACGATGGACACCAACACCGAGATCGCCGTGGCCCGCGCCGCCGGTATCGGCGGTCTCAACTTCTTCTCGCGCATCCACTACGGCGGCGGCGCGGCGTGCGCGACGGTCCAGCAGGCGGCGATGGCCGTGGCGACCGGCGTCGCGGAGGTCGTGGTCTGCTACCGCGCGTTCAACGAGCGCTCGGGGATGCGTTTCGGTCAGGTCAACTCGGCGCTCGTGCACCAGGTGAACTCCTCGGGCACGGACAACGCGTTCTCCTACCCGCACGGGCTGTCCACCCCGGCCGGGTTCGTCGCGATGGTCGCGCAGCGCTACATGCACGAGTACGGCGCGACGAGCGAGGATTTCGGCCGGGTCGCGGTGGTGGACCGCAAGCACGCCGCGGCCAACCCGGCGGCGTTCTTCTATGGCAAGCCCATCACGCTGGAGGAGCACCAGGCCTCGCGCTACATCGCCGAGCCCCTGCACCTGCTGGACTGCTGCCAGGAGTCGGACGGCGGCCAGGCGATCGTCGTGACCACGCCCGAGCGGGCCCGCGACCTGCCGCACGAGCCGGTCTCGATCGCGGCGGCGGCCTCGGGCTCCGGGCCGGACCAATACATCATGACCTCGTATTACCGCCCCGAGCTCGCGGGTCTGCCCGAGATGGGGATCGTCGGCGACCAGCTGTGGTCCCAGTCGGGCCTGCGGCCCGAGGACATGGACATGGCGGTGCTGTACGACCACTTCACGCCGTACGTGCTCATGCAGCTCGAGGAGCTCGGCTTCTGCGGGCGCGGCGAGGCCAAGGACTTCGTCCGCGAGCCGGGTGCCCTCGAAGTGGGCGGCCGGCTGCCGCTCAACACCCACGGCGGCCAGCTCGGCGAGGCGTACATCCACGGTATGAACGGCATCGCCGAGGGCGTGCGTCAACTCCGCGGGGAGTCGGTCAACCAGGTCGCCGGCGCCGAGAAGCTCGTCGTCACCGCAGGGACCGGCGTGCCCACCTCGGGACTCGTCCTCACCGCGCAGCCCTGACACGCGCCAGCGCCGCCGGCTCAGCGGCGCAGGCACCCCCGGACGAACGAGCCGATGTCGCGGACCGCGACCCGCGCCTCCGGGACGAGCGGGTGGAAGACCTGGAACACGTGGAACTGGTCCGGCCACAGCTGGAACTCGTGGCGCACGCCGTGCTCGGCGAAGTTCTCTGCCATGCGCTCGATCCCGCCCCGGAAGATCTCCTGGCCGCCGGCCTGGATGAGGAACGGCGGCCAGTCCGGGGACGGCTCGTAGTTGATCGGGGAGATGGCCGGATCGTCCGGGTCCACCCCGGGCGCGTACTGCCGTCGGCACAGTTCGGCGAGCCCCAGGGCGAGGAACGGGTCCTTGCGCGCCCGGTCCCGCTCGGTCATGTCCGTGAAGTCCAGGTCGACCCAGGGGGAGAGCAGCACGACGCCTGCAGGCATCGGCGCCCGCGTCCTCTCGAGGTGGGCCACCAGCTGCAGGGCGAGGTTGCCTCCGGCCGAGTCGCCGGCGACCACGATGTTCGCGGCCGGGAACCCCATCTCGATCAGCCACTCCCAGCCGGCGATGGTGTCCTCGGTGGCCGCCGGGTGCGGATGTTCGGGCGCGAGCCGGTAATCCGGTAGGAAGACCGGGACGCCGGTCTCGCTGGCGATCCGGGACGCGAGCGCCTTGTGTGACCACGGGGATCCGAACGCGAAGCCGCCACCGTGGACGTGGTAGATCACCTTGTCGGAGTCGAAGAACCGCTTGCGGCCCACCCACAGGCCGGGCACCGGCCCGTCCCACGACCAGTCGTTGGTGCTCTCCAGCGCGGCGGCGCGGCCCGCTCCCGAGGTGAGGGCCCGCAGCCGCCCGAGCGAGGCGTCGGTCGCGGGCATCCGGTCCAGGGCGGGGCGCACGATCAGGCGCAGGGCCTCGGCGAGGCCCCGCGAGCGGAGCGTCCCCTGTTCGGCGGGCCCCTGGAGGACGGGCCCGCGTCGGGACGGCCGGTCGGCCTCGCGGTCGGACGAACGGCGGCCGTCCTGGGGGACGTCGCCGGACCCGGTCGAGCGTGGCAGTCGGAGGCCGCCGTCGTACGGCGGGCCGGGATGTCGGGGCCGTGATCCGCTCATGTGCGCAATGTAGACGCTCGACTGACGGTGGTCACCCGTAACCATGCCCGGAGGTTCGTCGCGAGGTGGAACCTGTTGCAGTAATGCCCGATTGTCGCTGCTCAGTACCGGGTCTGGACATGAGAACAAGTTCAGGCCACAATGTGAGAGAAGACACACAGCCCCCGCTCTTAAGGACCTGCCCCGATGACCGACGCAGTTGCCGATCAGTCCACCGATCCCCTCGCCGGAACCAACCCGGACATGAACGAAGCCGCCGTGTTCGAGGCCGTGGCCGACAGGATCCCGGACAACCCGCTGCTCACCATGGACGGTGTCGACTACACGTACCGGCAGATCGATGAGCTCGCCAACCGAATGGGTCACCTCCTGAAGGCCCACGGTGCGGAGCCGCTCAGCCACGTCGCGCTGTACATGAAGAACAGCGCCGAGCACATGGCCGCCATCGTGGCGTCCATGAAGATCCGCGTGGCCGGGATCAACGTCAACTACCGCTACACCCCGGCCGAGCTCGTCTACCTGTTCAACGACTCGCAGTCGGTCGCCGTGATGGTCGACGCCGAGTTCGCCGAGACGATGGCCGCCGCGGTGCCGCAACTGACCAGCACGCGCACGATCCTCGCCGTCGGCGGGACGCCTCAGGTCCTCGCGGACGCGTGTGCTGCCGCCGGCCTCGCCCTGGTCGACGTCGACGCCGAGCTGCCGCAGCAATCGGCGGAGCGCGGGTTCGAGCCGGCCCGCGGTGACGACCACTGGATCGTCTACACCGGCGGCACCACCGGGTTCCCCAAGGGCGTCCAGTGGACGATGTCGGACTACTACTACGCCTGCCTGTCCGGCGGTAACCCCTACGGAGACAAGCGGCACAGCCCGCAGGAGGTCGCGGACAACGTCTCGCCCGACGGCGGATTCCGCGTCGTCATCTCAGCCCCGCTCATGCACGGCGCCGGACTGTTCACGCTGCTGACCTTCGTCAACATGGGTGGCCACCTGATCCTGTTCCGCGACTTCGACCCGGAGGTCATCGTGGACGCGACCGCCGAGCACAAGGCCGGCCTGTTGATGTTCGTCGGCGACGGCATGGCCGTGCCGATCACCGACGCCCTGCTCGAGGCCAAGAAAACCAAGGACTTCAGCTCGATGTTCATGGTCGCCTCCGGCGGCGGCATCTGGTCCAAGTCCTCGCGTGACCGCCTGCACGAAGAGTTCCCGAACGTCATAATCCGCGACAACTTCGGCGCCTCCGAGACCGGCAACGACGGCGAGCTGAACCTCAACGAGGACGGCGAGATGGTCCTGGCGCCGACCCCGCGCCTCGGGCTGATCGACGAGTCCAACCAGCCGGTCGCCCCCGGATCAGACGTGGTGGGCTACATCGTGCGCCGCGGTCACGTCCCGCTCGGCTACTGGAACGACCCGGAGAAGACCGCCAAAACCTTCCCCGTGGTCGACGGTCAGCGGGTCGCGGTGCTCGGCGACATGGGCCGGATCCGCGAGGACGGCTCCATCGTGTTCCTGGGCCGCGGCTCGGGCTGCATCAACACGGGCGGGGAGAAGGTCTTCCCCGAGGAGGTCGAGCAGGCGCTCAAGGCCCACCCGGCCGTGCACGACGCGCTGGTCGCCGGCGCCCCCGACCCGCGCTTCGGACAGAAGGTCGCCGCAGTCGTGTCCTTCCGCGAGGGCACGTCGGCCGAGCCGGAGGAGCTCTCCGCATTCCTGCGTGAGTCCCTGGCCAACTACAAAGTGCCCAAGGTGATCGTCGTCGTGCCCGAGATCCGCCGCTCGCCCGCGGGCAAAGCCGACTACAAGTGGGCCAAGGAGCAGATCTCCACCAAGTGACGCACGGGCAGTGACGCACGAGCAGTGACCACCCCGGCCGGGCCCGTACCAGCGGCCCGGCCGCGGTGCGTCGCAGGGAGTGTGCTTCGCGGGGTGCGTAGCCGGTCAGCCGGCGGCGAGGATCCGCTCGACCGCACCCATCGGCACCGGGACCCACCCGGGTCGATTTCGTGACTCGTAGACCACCTCGTACAGGGCCTTGTCCAGTGTGTACGCCCGCAGCAGCGCCCCGGAGTCGCGAGGATCGGCGTCGCTGACCTCGGCGTACCCCGAGCAGAAGGCGTCGACGTTGCGGTCACGCCACTCGCGGGCCCGGAAGCGCAGCTGCCGGTCCTCCACGCCGACGAGCGTGTGCTGGGCCGCGTAGTCGAGACTGCGCAGGATGCCCGCCACGTCGCGGGCAGGCGAGTCCGGCACCCGGCGCTCGGCGAGGGGTGCGGCCGGCTCCCCCTCGAAGTCGATGACGATCCAGCGGTCCGGTGCCCGGAGGGTCTGGCCGAGGTGCAGGTCGCCGTGGATGCGGTGCACGCGTACCGGGCCGGAGCCGGCGACCTCGTCGAACACCGCCCGCGCGGCGTCCGCGAACTCCGCCAGCGCCGGTACCTCGGCCACCGCCGCGTCCAGCCGCGCCCGCATCGACGCCACGAGGTCCGTACCGTCGCGCGTCGTCACGCCGGTCGCGGCCGCCAGGTCCTCGTGCACCTGCGCCACGGCCGCCCCGAGCCGGCCGGCCTCGTCGGCGAAGTCGGTGCCCACCTCCTCGGCCAGCAGATCGGCCTCGGCGAACAGGTCTCGGACGCTCGCCGTGGCCATCGCCCACCCGTCGGCCGCGCCCGCCATGAACTCCTGGGCCATCGCCAGGGTCGTGGGCCCGTTTCCGGTGTCGCCCCCCTCGCAGTCGTCCCCGTCGCCGCTCAGTTCCACCCAGCCCCGCAGCGCCGCCACGGCCGGGCAGTCCCGGTCGGCCAGCGCGGCGTGGAGCTCCACGTCCGGGTTGACGCCCGGCTGGACCAGGCGGAACACCTTGAGCATGAGGTCGTCGCCGAACACCAGGGAGGAGTTGGACTGCTCGCCCTCGAGCAACCGCCCCCACGTGGGCTCGGGTACGGGCGCGTCGGCGACGAGGCGGAAGCGCAGGCCCCCGACCTCGGCCTGCTCACCCAGGTGCTGCAGCAGTGACTCGGTACCGCGCGGGTCACGCAGTCCGTCGTAGACGACGGGGGAGGCGCCCTCGGGGGTCAGCGGGAACGCGCGCCGGTCGCCCGGCAGCTCCGGCGCGGTGGCGATGGGCACCTGATAACGCTGTGGCCGACCGTCCACCTCGAGGTCCACGAGAAGGTGCTCGACCAGCACCTCCGGATCGTCCAGTAGCACGGCGCGTCGGGCGACCCGCACGCCGCTGAGCTCGAGTCCCTTGCCGGCAAACCAGCGTTGCTCGGGCAGCCAGTCCGTGAGCAGTCGGGCCAGGGCGTCGTCGTCGACGGGGGCGATACTCACGGTCCCTCCTCCGGGCTGCGCAGTTCGAGCCAGTAGAAGCCGTACCCGGGCAGCGTGAGCTGGTACGGGTCGGCGTCGATCTCGGGGAACGGCACCCCGCCCGTGAGCTCGTGCGGTTGGCGGCCGGCGAACTCGGCCAGGTCCAGACGCACGGCCTGCGGGAACCGGGACAGGTTGTTGACGCAGAGGATGACGTCGGGCTCGCCGTCGGCGCCCTCGAGCGTGCGCAGGTAGGACAGGATGGACGGGTTGGAGCCGCCGAGGTCGACGAACTCGCCCAGCCCGAACGCGGGGTGGTCCTTGCGGACGTGGATCATGCGCCGCGTCCAGTGCAGCAGGCTGGCGGTGGAGTTCATCTGCGCCTCCACGTTGACGCCCTGGTAGCCATACAGGGGGTCCATGATCGCGGGCAGGTACAACCGGCCCGGATCACAGCGGGAGAACCCGGCATTGCGGTCGGGGCTCCACTGCATCGGAGTGCGGACGGCGTCGCGGTCGCCGAGCCAGATGTTGTCGCCCATCCCGATCTCGTCGCCGTAATACAGCATCGGCGAGCCGGGCAGGCTGAGCAGCAGCGCCGTGAACAGCTCGAGCTGGTTGGTGTCACCGTCGAGCAGGGGGGCCAGGCGCCGGCGGATGCCGATGTTGGCCTTCATCCGCGGGTCCTTGGCGTATTCCGCGTACATGTAGTCACGTTCCTCGTCGGTGACCATCTCGAGCGTGAGCTCGTCGTGGTTACGCAGGAAGATCGCCCACTGCGCCGAGGACGGGATGTCGGGGGTGTGGGCGAGGATCTCGGTGACGGGGAAGCGGGACTGCCGCCGCACGGCCATGAAGATCCGCGGCATGAGCGGGAAGTGGAACGCCATGTGGCACTCGTCGCCCACCTCGGGCTCGCCGTAGTAGTCCACCACGTCGTCGGGCCACTGGTTGGCCTCGGCGAGCAGCACACGCCCCGGGTACTCTTCCTCGACCACGGCGCGGCACTTGCGCAGGAACTCGTGGGTCTCGGGCAGGTTCTCGCAGTTGGTGCCGTCGCGCTCGAACAGGTACGGCACGGCGTCCAAGCGGAAGCCGTCGATGCCCAGGTCCAACCAGAAGCGCAGGACGTCGATCATCGCCTCCTGGACCTCGGGGTTGTCGTAGTTGAGGTCGGGCTGGTGGGAGAAGAAGCGGTGCCAGTAGAACTGCCCGCGTACCGGGTCATAGGTCCAGTTGGAGGACTCGGTGTCGACGAAGATGATGCGGGCCTCGGGGTACCGCGTGTCGTCGTCGGACCACACGTAGAAGTCGCCGTACGGGCCGGTCGGGTCGGCGCGGGACTCCTGGAACCATGCGTGGGCGTCGGAGGTGTGGTTCATGACCAGGTCGGTGATCACCCGGATCCCGCGACTGTGGGCCTGCTCGAGGAGTTCCACGAAGTCCTCGACGGTGCCGAACTCCGGCAGCACGGTGCGGAAATCGCGGATGTCGTACCCGCCGTCGCGCAGCGGCGAGTCGTAGAACGGCGGCAGCCACAGGCAGTCGACGCCCAGCCACTCGAGGTAGTCGAGCTTCTCGATGAGACCACGGAGGTCGCCGGTGCCGTTGCCGTCCGAGTCGTAGAAGGCCCGGACCAGGACCTCGTAGAACACCGCGGACTTGTACCAGTCGTGGTTGATCTCGAGTTCGGTGGCGTGACGGTAGTCGTCCGCGCTGGGCTCGACGACGTGCCCGTCGTCGGTGAGCTCGGGGTCGGCCGGCCGCGGGTCGGCGGCGCGTGAATCGACGGGGCGGGACTCGGACTGCAGGCGCGGCTTGGGTGCCATGTCGGCGAGCCTACGGCCCCGTACGATCCGGTGCATGCGGAAAATCGACCCGACCGAGCGGGTCCGCGGCGTGGTGCGGGCCTTCCGGGGCCGGCACGGCCGGCGCGCCCGTGCGCTCGCCGTGCGGTTGGACGGCGACGACGACGAGGTGGTCCTCCGCCCGTGGGAGCTGCGGTTGCCGAGGGTGGTCGTCCACGCGGCGGCCCGGTCCAGGGGCTGGGAAACCGTCGGGGGCGCGCGGGCGCTCGTCCAGCGGGGCCCGTGGCTCGAGCCGATGCACTTCGTCCGCGGCGGGGACGCCCATCCGACCGGTGACCTGCGGTGAGCCCCGGCTGGGTGATCACGGTCCTGGCACTGCTCCCGCTGCTCGCGTGGGTGATCGCCGCCGCGGTGATCGCCGCCCGCCGGTGGTGGCGGCGTCGGGGGGATGACCGTGCGCGCCGGCTGCGGTTGGCCCGGATGTTGCGCGGTGGCGAGCTCGTCGTCGTCCCCACCTCGGACATCGACCTCCCCGAGGCCACCGTCCTCGCCGTCGCGGCGGATGCCGGGTACCGACTCGTGGGCTACGAACGCGCGGACACGCCCCTGTGCCGCCGGATCGGGGTGTTCGTGCGCATAGGCGGGGAGGTCGACGCGGTGATCAGAGGCGTGCCCGCACCCCGGTAGCGTGACGCGCATGCGCATCGGGATGGCTCTGAACTACAGCGGCGGGTTCGCCGAGACGGCCGCGGAGGCCGCGGACCTCGAGAGGGCGGGACTGGACATCGCGTTCGTCCCGGAGGCGTACTCGTTCGACGCCGTGAGCCAGCTCGGCTACCTCGCGGCCAAGACGTCCACCATGGAGCTGGCGTCGGGGATCCTGCAGATCTACACCCGGACGCCCACGCTCACCGCCATGACCGCGGCCGGGCTGGACTTCGTCTCCGACGGCCGGTTCGTGCTGGGCCTGGGCGCCTCGGGCCCGCAGGTCGTGGAGGGCTTCCATGGCGTGAAGTACGACGCGCCGCTGGCCCGCACGCGCGAGGTGATCGAGATCTGCCGCAAGGTGTGGCGCCGCGAGAAGGTCGTCCACGACGGGAAGAAGTACCAGATCCCGCTGCCCGCCGACCAGGGCACCGGGCTGGGCAAGCCGCTCAAGCTCATCAACCATCCGGTGCGCTCGACCATCCCGATCGTCCTGGCCGCGCTCGGGCCCAAGAACGTCGAACTGGCCGCCGAGGTCGCGAACGGCTGGCAGCCGCTGTTCTTCCACCCGGAGAAGGCGCACCTCGCGTGGGGTGACGCCCTGGCGGCGGGCAGGGCGAAGCGCGACCCGTCGCTCGGCGAGCTCGACGTCTACGCCGGCCCCGCCCTGGCGATCTGCGACGAGGCCGAGGTGCCCTTCTACCTCGACCTCGTCCGGCCGCACCTGGCCCTCTACATCGGTGGCATGGGCGCGCGCGGTAAGAACTTCTACAACGAGCTCGCGTGCCGCTACGGCTACGAGGACGAGGCCGCCCGCATCCAGGACCTCTACCTGGACGGCAAGAAGGAAGAGGCTGCAGCGGCGGTCCCCGACGAGCTGGTCCGCTCGGTCTCCCTCATCGGGCCCGCCGGATACGTCGCCGAGCGGGTCGAGGCGTTCCGCGAGGCGGGCGCCACCACGCTCACCGTGGTCCCCATGGCCCTCGACGCGCCCGGCCGACTGCGCCTCGTGGAGCAGTTCCGCGAGATGTGCTGACCTGCGCTGGGCGCCGGTCAGGCGAGCTCGACCACCACGTTCTTCAACACGGGGGCGTCGTCGCGCTCCGCGACGGTGGCCGCCACGAGCAGGCGCGAGCCCTCCTCCCACACGCGGACGCGCATGGTCTCGCCGGGGAAGAAGATGCCGCCGAAGGTGACGCCGTACCCGCTGACGCGGGAGACGTCGCCGCCCAGCACCTCGTCGACCACCGCACGCAGGACCACCCCGTACGAGCACAGGCCGTGCAGGATCGGACGCGGGAACCCGGCGGCCTCGGCGAACGCGGGGTCCGAGTGCAACGGGTTGCGGTCACCACACAGGCGGTAGAACAGCGCCTGCTGGGGGAGCGTGGCCACCTCGATGGTGTGGTCGGCGTCCCGCTCGGGGTACTCGACCTTCTCCGACGTTCCGCGCTCGCCGCCGAAGCCGCCCTCGCCCTTCGCGAAGATGCCGGACCGGGAGGTCCACAGCTTCTCGCCGTCGGCGGAGACCGTCTCGGACTCCTGGATGATCACCGCGGCCGACCCCTTGTCCTGGATCTCGGCGATCTTCGTGGTGGTCACGGCGGTGCCGGCGGCCGGGATGGGGCGGTGCAGCGTCACGGACTGGCTGCCGTGGACGACCTTCGCCAGGTCGATCTCCACACCCGGGAACGACACCTTCGGCGCCTCGGTGACGTTCATCGTCGCCGCGACGGTGGCGAACGACGGCAGCACCTTGGGCGCGGAGTCGTGGACATACTCCAGCCCTGTGGTGTCCGTGGGGTCGGCGGCCGCGCCCACGGACAGTGCGTAGAGCGCCACGTCGGAGGCGGTCCAGGAGAATTCCTGGGAGGGCAGCTGTGCCCCGAGGGCTGTGTCGAGATCGATCGGCACGTCAGACTCCCGTCTTCTGGGTGGAGGGGGTGGAGGCGAGCATGTGCTCGACGGCGAGGTAACCGAACACCATGGCGGGTCCGATGGTGGCGCCCGGGCCGGCGTAGGTGTGGCCCATGACCGGCGAGGACGCGTTGCCCGCGGCGTAGAGTCCCTCGATCACGGAGCCGTCCTCACGCAGCACACGGCCGTGGACGTCCGTGTTGGCGCCGCCCTTGGTGCCGAGGTCGCCGGGCACCATCGTGGCCGCGTAGAACGGGGCCTTGCGGACGGGGCCGAGGCTCGGGTTGGGCTTGTTGGTCGGGTCCCCGTAGTAGTGGTCGTAGCCCGACTGACCGCGCTGGAAGTCCTCGTCGCGGCCCTTCTCGGCGAAACCGTTGAAGCGCTCGGCGGTGCGCTCGAGGGCGTCGGCCGGTACGCCGATGAGTTCGGCGAGCTCGGCGAGGGTGTCCGCCTTGTGGAAGTTCTCCGTCGCCAGCCACTTCCTGGGCAGCGGCTGCTTGGCCTGCAGACCGGCGAAGAGGTACCGGTTCTTGTACTCCTGGTCGAAGATGATCCAGGCTGGCAGGTTCTCGGCCGGGCCCTCACCCTGGCCGTACTCGCCGCCGTACATCCTGTGGCCTGCCTCGACATAGGGCAGCGACTCGTTCATGAAGCGCTCACCGCGCGGGTTGACCATGAACGAGCAGGGCAGAGACCTCTCGGCCAGCGCGAACCACGGACCACGCGGGAGCATGATGGTGGGACCCCACCAGGCGTCCTCCATGAAGGACAGCTCGGCGCCGACCTGCTCCATGGCCTCGATGCCCTCACCGGTGTTGGCGGCCGCACCCACGGTCCAGTCGGTGGGGATGGGCTGACGCTGGTACTTGTCCCGCATCTCCTGGTTGTGCTCGAATCCACCGGAGCCCATCACCACGCCGAGGCGCGCGCGCAGCGTGACCTCCTCACCGTTCCGCATCGCGGTGATGCCGACGACCCGCTCCTCGTTGCCGGAACCCTCGGTGACCAGACCGGTCATGGGCGTCTCGAGCCACACCGGCACGCCCGCGTCGAGCAGGCCCTTGCGCAGGCCGGCGATGAGCGCCCGGCCCATGCCCACTGAGTTCTGCCCCCGGGCCTTCGCGAGGAACATCCGCAGCGACACCTTGATCGAGCGGCGGATGCCCTTGGTGGTCGGCCGCTGCAGCAGGTTGAGCCACCGGTAGTCGGACTGCATGACCACCATGTTCGCCGGGGCCTTGGCGTAACCGGGCTCGAGCTTGTCGGCTTCGGACCCCAGTTGTCGTAGGTCGAACGGCTTCGGCTCGACGGACCGGCCTCCGAGGCGACCGCCGGGAGCCTCGGGGTAGTAGTCGGAGTAGTCCTTGACCCACTCCAACCGGAGCGGGGAGTTGGCGAGGACGAAGTCGAGGACCTCGGGCCCGCGGTCGACGTAGGTGTCGATCCGCTCGGCCGGGACGACGTCGCCGACGATCGAACGGAGGTAGGTCCGCGCGGCCTCGGGGGTGTCGAGGACACCGTCGCGCTGGAGCACCGAGTTGTTGGGGATCCACACGCCGCCGCCGGAGCGGGCGGTGGAGCCTCCGTAGTGCGGGGCCTTCTCCACGAGGACCACGCTGAGGCCCTTCTTTGCTGCCGCGAGGGCGGCCGTCATGCCTGCTCCACCGCTGCCGACGACGACGACGTCGAATTCCTGGTCTGCCATGTAGAACACGTTATAGAACTGATCGTCGTCACGCCAGACGCCCCAGGTAGCATGCCCGTCATGCTCACCGAGGAGACCCGCGCCACTCTGGCCCAGCGACTGTGGGACGCCGAGACCGACGTCTCGCCGATCGCCCCGCTGACCGACGACCATCCGGACATGAATGCTGACGACGCGTTCGAGATCCAACTCGTCAACATTCGCCGCAAGCTCGACGCCGGTGCAGTCGTCATCGGCCACAAGGTGGGTCTGGCGTCCAAGGCGATGCAGGAGATGATGGGCGTCGACGAGCCCGACTACGGTCACCTGCTCGACTCCATGGAGTATCCGGAGGGCGCGCCGATCGAGGCGGCGCGCTTCTGTTTCCCGCGCGTCGAGGTGGAGGTGGGCTTCATCTTGGGTGCTGACATCCCGCCGGAGGGGTGCTCGCAGGAGGAGGCCGCGGCGGCGATCGAGTGGGTCGTCCCGTCGATCGAGCTCATCGACTCCCGGATCCGCGACTGGAAGATCAAGCTGCCGGACACGATCGCGGACAACGCCTCGTCGTGCGGTTACGTCATCGGCCGGCAGCGCGTGCGTCTGGCGGACATCGACGTGGCCGCAATCGATGCGACGCTCTACAAGAACGGCGAGTTCCTCGCCTCGGGCCGCTCCGACGCGGTGTTGGGCAACCCGCTGAACTCGGTGGGATGGTTGGCCTCGACGGTCGCGAAATTCGGCGTCCGACTGCGCAAGGGCGACATCATCCTCCCGGGCACCGCCATTCGCGCGATGGACGCGACGCCGGGCGACACCTTCCGTGCGGAGTTCGCGGGCCTGGGCGACGTGACGATGGCGTTCCGCTAACGGTCCGAGCTCAGGGCGCGCCCGGCTGCCGCGGCCGCGCGGGTGACCAGCGGTTCGAGCCGGGCCAGGGCGTTCTCGTCCGCCGCGCTCGCGGACAGGGCAGCTACTGCCCGTGTGCCGCCGGCGCCCTCCTCGTCGTCGTCGAACACCGGCGCCGCCACGCAGTACAGCCCGGGGGTGAGCTCGGCGCGGTCCACCGCGCGCTTCTTCCGGCGGATCTCGCCGAGCTCCACCTCCAGCGCGTCGGGCGAGGTCAGTGTGGTCTCGGTCCACGCGATCATCGGCCACCGCGCGACGCGGCCGGCGGCATCCTCGTCGAACGCCAGCATCGCCTTTCCCACCCCCGTGCAGTACGCGGGTAGCCCGCCCCCGATCCGTGACGGTGACGGGATCGGGCGTGGGCCGTGCAGTTTGTTGAGATAGACCACCTCGTCCCCGTGCAGGGTGGCCAGGTGGACGGTCGCGCGCGTGGCCTCGAAGAGGTGCGCGAGGAACGGCGTGAGTGCCCGCCGAATCCGCTCATATTCAGGCGAGACGGGGATCGGGTCCAGTTCCTGGACCAGCGGCCCGAGCCGGTAGCGCTGGCCGATCCGCGTCACCGCGTCGTTGCGCTCGAGGGCGGTGAGCAATCGCAGCGCCGTGGACTTGGCCAGCCCCGTCTCCCGCGCTATCTCGCTCAGGGTCATCCCGGTGCCCGCCGCCGTCACACGCAGCACCTCGAAGGCGCGATCGACGGGGGAGGTGGGCGGCTCGGTCATGCGGTGAGTGTAGCGCGCGGGTCGGACACGCCGGGGTCGTTGAATCGAACTCTTGCGCTATTCCTGCGCGCCGGTTAGGGTCGTATATACGTTCTACTGAGGCGGCGTGGGGGGGGTGAAGATGTCGGAAGCGAAGCCGTTGTTCGCCGTCTCCGATCCACTCGGCGCTGCCGACATGAAGGCGGTCAGTGACGCGGCGCGGGCGGCGACGCTGGCACAGAACCGGGCCGGTGCCACGCGGTTGGAGGCCGCGCACATGCTCGTCCAGCAGTTCTCCCGCGCGGCGGAGGCGGAGGCAGCCGACGCGGAGCGCCGCGAGGCGTCGCCGCGGCCGGCCTATGCGCGGCTCGCTCCGGAGTCGCGGGCCCGGGACCATCTGGCGGCGGCGTGTCAGCTCACGTGCTGGCACGCCGAGCGACTGGTCACGGCCGGAGTGCAGATCCACTCCCGGCTGTTGCGCCTGAGGTCCTCGGTCGACCGGGGGTTGGTGCCCGAGCAA
>NZ_BCSL01000034.1:0-40245 GCF_001570845.1 Dietzia papillomatosis NBRC 105045
CATGGCGTCTCGCCAGCCCCGATGCCCGAGCGAGACGCCATGCCGACGGGCCGCGTGACATCCGCGGACGCGAGACGCCATGCCGACGGGCGGGGTGACATGTACAGGCGCGGCTGCCCGTGAACCGCAGTGGAGGGTCCGAGCGCACAGGTCAGCCGGCGACCGCGAGTCCGGTCAGCCGGTCAGCCGGCCAGCCGGCGTCAGCCCTTGACGCGCCGCTGCCGCGCGAACTCCGACAGCACCACGCCCGCCGCGACGGAGGCGTTGAGGCTCTCCACCTCCGAGGCGATCGGGATCGACAGGATCGAATCGCAGTTCTCACGCACCAACCGGGACAGACCCTTGCCCTCGGAGCCCACCACGATGACCGTGGGCCCGGTGCCGTCGTAGTCGTCCAGCGAGACGTCACCGCCGGCGTCGAGACCGACGAGCTGCACCCCGGCCTTGGCCCAGTCGAGCAGCGTCCGGTTGAGGTTGGTCGCCCTGGCGACGGGGAGCCGGGCGGCGGCACCGGCGGAGGTCCGCCACGCGACGGCCGTGATGGAGGCACTGCGACGCTCGGGGATGAGGACCCCGTGCCCGCCGAAGGCCGCGACCGAGCGGATGACGGCGCCGAGGTTGCGCGTATCCGTGATGTTGTCCAAGGCCACGAGCAGCGCGGGCTCGGAGGAACCCATCGCCATGTCCAGCAGGTCAGCGGGGTCGGTGTACTGGTAAGGCGGCACCTGGAGGCCGACGCCCTGGTGCATGCCGTTCGACACCATGCGGTCGAGGTCGGTGCGCGGCACCTCGAGGATGGAGATGCCCTTGCCGGCGGCGATGTGCACGGCCTCGGTCAGCCGCTCGTCGGCGTCCGAGCCGATCGCGACGTACAGCGCGGTCGCGGGAACGCCGGCTCGGAGGCATTCCAGCACCGGGTTGCGGCCCACCACGTACTCGGGGCCGTCGGCCTGCTTCTGTGCCTGGCGGCGGCGCTGCTGCGCGCCCTCGGCCTTGCGGTTGGCGGCCTTGGCCCGGCGGTGTGCCGGGTGGTAGGTCCGGTCCTCCGCCTTGGGGGTGGCGCCGCGCGCCTCCAGCCCCCGGCGCCGTTGGCCGCCCGACCCGACGACCTGGCCCTTCTTGGTGCCGGACTTGCGGATGGCTCCGCGCCGACTCGAGTTACCTGCCATGTCAGTCCTTCCGGTGGGCGAGCGACCACTTCTGGCCGTCCGCGGTGTCGGCCACCTCGATACCCGCCGCGACCAGTCGGTCACGGATGGCGTCGGCGGTGGCGAAATCCTTGTCGGCCCGTGCCTGAGCGCGGGCCTCGAGCTCCGCGCGGACGAGGAGGTCGAGGGCGGTGAGGGCGGCGTCATCGCCGCCCGCGGCGGAGGTCCACTGCGGGTCGAGCGGGTCGACACCGAGTACCGCGGTCATCGCCCGGACGGACGAGGCTGCAGCGAGCGCCGCTTCCGTGTCTCCCGCCGACAGCGCGGTGTTGCCGGCCCGCACCCGACCGTGGATCTCCGCCAGCGCGGCGGGCACCCCCAGATCGTCGTCCATCGCGGCGGCGAACGCCTCCGTCCACTCACCGACGGGCACCCCGGCGTCCGGCCCCGTGCCCGACTTGACGGCCTCGTCCACCCGCTGCACGAACGCCTCGATCCGCCGGTACGCGGCGGCCGCCTCCTGCAGTGCTTCGGGAGAGTATTCCAGCATCGAGCGGTAATGCGCACTTCCGAGGTAGTAGCGCAGTTCCACCGGCCGGACGGCGGTGAGGATGTTCGGCACGCTGAGCACGTTGCCGAGCGACTTGCTCATCTTCTCGCCGGCCATCGTCACCCAGCCGTTGTGCAGCCAGTAGCGGGCGAATCCGTCGCCGGCGGCGTGGGACTGCGCGGCCTCGTTCTCGTGGTGCGGGAACTGCAGGTCGAGCCCGCCGCCGTGGATGTCGAAAGTGCCGCCCAGGTACCAGGTGGCCATGGCCGAGCACTCGAGGTGCCAGCCGGGCCGACCGTCGCCCCAGGGTGTGGGCCAACTGGGTTCGCCCGGCTTGGCGGCCTTCCACAGCGCGAAGTCGCGGGGGTCCCGCTTGCCGCGCAGGTCGGCGGCCTCTCCCTGGTCGACCTCGTCGAGCCGGTGGCCGGACAGGTGCCCGTAGTCGCCCTCGGGCGCGGCCGACCACGCCGCGACGTCGAAGTAGACGCTGCCCTCGGCCGGGTAGGCGTACCCGCGCTCGATGAGGCGTTCCATGTACTCGATCATCTGGGTCATGTGCCCGGTGGCGCGGGGTTCGGTGGACGGCGGTAGCACGCCGAGCGCGTCGTAGGCGCGGGTGAACTCGCGTTCGTGGGTTGCGGCCCACTCCCACCAGGGGCGGCCGTTCTCCGCGGCTTTGGTGAGGATCTTGTCGTCGATGTCCGTGACGTTGCGCACGAACGCGACGTCGTAGCCGGTGGCGATCAGCCAGCGGCGCAGGACGTCGAACGCGACGCCGGAGCGGACGTGACCGATGTGGGGTATGGCCTGGGGGGTGGCTCCACAGAGGTAGACCGACGCGTGCCCTTCCCGGACGGGGGTGAACTCCCGGAGGGAGCGGGTGGCGGTGTCGTAGAGATGGAGCGTCACGGGGCCCGAGTCTACCGGTGCGCCCGCGTCAGGCCCGGTAGACCAGCGCCGTGGCGGCGGCGGAGACCCCCTCGCCGCGTCCCGTGAAGCCCATTCCGTCAGTGGTGGTGGCGGAGACGGAGACGGGTGCGCCGATGATCTCACCGAGCCGTCGTTCGGCCTCGACGCGTCGGGGGCCCATCTTGGGGCGGTTGCCGACCATCTGGACGGCGGCGTTGCCGATGATCCATCCGTGCCGAGCCAGTTCGTCGCACGCCTCGCGCAGCAGTCGTTCGCCGGAGACGTCGTCGTACTCGGGCCGCCCGGTTCCGACGAGAGCACCGAGGTCGCCGAGCCCGGCGGCCGACAGCAGGGCGTCGATCAGGGAGTGGGCCACGACGTCGCCGTCGGAGTGCCCCTCGCAGCCGTGGTCGTCGGGGAAGTGCAGGCAGGCCATCATGCAGGGCTTGCCCGGTTCGACGCGGTGGGCGTCGGTGCCGATCCCGACTCGGGGGATGACGGGTCCGGTCATTTCTCCTCCTGGGGGCCGACGTGGACGAGCGCGCCGGGGGCGGGCGCACCGGGGTCGAGTTCGGCGAGGGCCCGGGCGTGGTCATCGGCGGTGGTGATCTTGAACGCGAGCGGGTCGCCGGGGACCGTGGCGACGCGGTCGCCGGTCCGCTCGACGAGTCCTGCGTCGTCGGTGGTCACGTCCCCGGCGGCGTCGTAGGCGGCGAGCAGGACGTCGGGCGCGAAGCCCTGGGGCGTCTGAACGGCGCGGAGGGCGGCACGGTCGGGAGTGCCGACGACGTAGCCGTCAGCGTCGACCTGCTTGACGGTGTCGACGACCGGGAGGACGGGGACCACCGCGACCGCGCCGCCGCGAACGGCCGTCACCACGCGCCGGATCGCGTCGGGGGGCGTGAGGCAGCGCGCCGCGTCGTGCACGAGCAGGACGTCGTAGACCGCCGCGCGGGGGCGGCGTCGGTGGGCGGTCAGCGCCGCGAGACCGTTGCGCACCGAGTCGGTGCGCTCCGCGCCCCCGGTGGTGACGACGACGAGGTGGTCGTCGTCCCGGAGGTGGGCCAGCTCCGACTCGGCCTGTGCGACGCGGTCCGCGGGGACCACGGCGACGACGTCGTCGACGGCACCGGAGGTCAGCAGGCCGGCGACGGCCCGCTCGAGCATGGTGCGACCGTGTAGCTCGACGAACGCCTTGGGCAGTCCTGCTCCGAGCCGGACGCCGGATCCGGCCGCGGGGACGACGGCGGCCACCCTGCCCGTGCGGGCGGGGTGGCCGCCGATACCGTGTCCGGGCGCGTCCCCGGGCGTGCGCTGACCCGTCATGCCGTCTGGTGGGCGGCGGGTGTCACGCCGGGGCGGCGGAGCCCAGCACCTCGTCGAGGAGGGCGTCCGCACGCTCCTCGTCGGAGCGCTCGGCGAGCGCCAGCTCACCGACGAGCACCTGGCGCGCCTTGGCGAGCATCCGCTTCTCGCCGGCGGACAGGCCGCGGTCGAGGTCGCGGCGCCAGAGGTCACGGACGACCTCGGCCACCTTGTTGACGTCGCCGGAGGCGAGCTTCTCGCCGTTGGCCTTGTAGCGGCGGGACCAGTTGGTGGGCTCCTCCGCGTGCTCGGTGCGCAGGACCTCGAAGACCTTGTCGAGACCCGCCTGGTCCACGACGTCGCGCACGCCCACGTACTCGGCGTTCTCGGCCGGTACCTTCACCGTGAGGTCGCCCTGTGAGACCTTGAGGACGAGGTATTCCTTCTCGGTGCCCTTGACCGTCCGCATCTCGATCGCCTGAATGGTGGCGGCGCCGTGATGCGGGTAGACGACGGTGTCGCCGACCTTGAACTCCATGAGTGGCTTTCCCCTTTCGACTTACCTATCTTAGCACGCCCTCAGTGCAGGCGTTTTCCGTTTGCGCAGGTCAGCAACCTGCCGGGCGTGACGGCACGTTCGCGGGGGCGGGAACGGGATACTCTGCCGCAGGTCCGGACCCGCAGTGGACTACGATGAGACCGGCCTGAGAGACGACCATCCCCGAGGAGCCTGACGTGACTTCACCGAACACCGGCCTGCGCCGCACCGCGCTCGTAGTCCTGGCCGTGGGCGCCGCCCTCGGGGCGTCGGCCTGCAGCGCCGGCCAGGTCTCGCAGACGGCCAACCAGGTCGCCGCGGTCGACGGTGGACGCGGTGAGGCCGGCGACCTCGCGGTCAACGACCTGCAGGTGGTCGTCCCCGAGAACGGCGGGGAGGCCCGCGTCGGTTTCGTCGCCTCCTTCAGCGGCCACGGCCTGGGTGAGCCCGTCTCCCTGGACAGCGTCCAGATCGACGGGACCCCCGTCCAACTCGGTGAGACTCAGACGCTCGAGCGTGGCTGCTCGATCGTGGTCGACGCCCGCGAGAACGCCGAGCCCGTCCCGGTCGAGGGCGTGTGCGTCGAGCAGACCACCGCCACCCTGCCGTCGGCGGAGGACCTGCACATCGGCACCTCGGTGCCCGCCACCGTCTCCTTCTCGAACGGCGACCGCATCGAGACCAGGGCCGCCGTCGTCGGTGAGATCCTCGAGGCTGGCGAGTACACCCGTCCGGCGGAGTTCGTCGGCGAGTCCGAGGGGCACTGACACGTCCGCCCTCTCCGCCCGCTCGGCTGACGGTTCGTCGGTCGACCCCGAGATGCGCGCCGTGCTGCGCCGTCTCGCCCCGGGCACGGCGCTGCGTGACGCACTCGACCGGATCCGTCGCAGCGGCACCGGTGGCCTCGTGGTGCTCGGCGACGACCCGGTCGTCCGGGCCGTCTGCGACGGCGGCGTGGAACTCGACGTCGAGTTCACCCCGGCCCGCCTGCGAGAACTGAGCAAGATGGACGGCGCGGTCGTGCTCTCCACCGATGGTTCCCGCATCACCCGTGCCAACGTCCATCTCGTGCCGGATCCTTCGCTGCCCGCCGTCGAGACGGGCACCCGACACCGCGCCGCGGAGCGGACGGCCGCGCACACCGGCGTGCCCACCGTCGCCGTTTCGGCGTCGATGACCACGGTCACCGTCTACGCTGGCGGTCTGGCCCGCGTGCTCGCGGACCCGGTCGTGCTGCTCGCGCGCGCCGACCAGACGGTCGCGACCATGGAGCGTCACGGTGCCCACGCCGCCCGCGCCCGCGCCCGACTCGACCGGGCGGAGATGGGCGACTACGCCTCCGTCCGCGACGTGGTGGCCATGGCCCAGCGATTGCTCCGCCTCGAGCGCCTGGGCGCCGAGCTCGCCGAGCTCACCGTGGAGATGGGCGAGTACGGCCGGCAGACCGCTCTCCAGCTGGAGGAGCTGCTCTCCGACACCCCGGATGAACTGCGGGGTCTCGTGGCCGACCACCTGCGGGTCGAGCCTGTCGACGGTGATCGCCGCCCCGTCCCGACCGCCGAGCAGATCGAGGTCGGGCTCGAGCGGCTGGCCGCACTCTCCGACGCCGACCTCCTCCTGCCCGCTCCGGTGGCGCGCTGCCTGGGGCTGCCGGCCGAGCCCGAGGATCTCGACGACCACGTGACCGCCCGGGGGTACCGCATGCTGACGCACATCCCGCGCCTGCGGCCGGTGCAGATCACGGCCCTCGTCGAGCGCTTCGGCTCGGTCCCGGCGCTGCTCTCGGCCGAGCAGTCGGACTTCGCGGACGTCGAGGGCGTCGGCGCGCTGTGGGCGCGGCACGTCCACCAGCGCCTCACGGGCCTGGGCATCGTCTGACCCGGGCGCGGCTCAGGACTCGGGGGCCTCGACGACGTTGAACGTGGCCGCCGGGCTGAAGACGTTCCCGACCAGCGCGTACACCTGGTACGCGCCCACCTCCACGGGCGTGCGGTCTGCCTCGGAGCACGCGCCCTCCGCCGAGCGGCGGCCGGTCCAGTCGATCTGCCGCGGCTCGGGCTCGTCGGGACGCAACTCGACCTCGTCCTCGTCGCGCGGGGTCGTGCAGTCGATGCTCGACCACACCTTGGAGTTGTCGTCCAGGCGGTACACCTCGAACGACAGCGGCGCCTCCGCCAGATCGCGGTCGCAGGTGGTGCCCGAGACGTTGACGATGTTCACGAAGAACCGCACGTCCTGCCCCACCGCCACGTTCGGCTCGGCGGGCCAGACGTCCAGGCGCAGGTCCTCGTCCGCGCACCGGCCCCGCGAGGCACCACCGTCGTCGTCGCGCGACGAGGTCTCGGTGGTCGACGTCTCCGAGGTGGCCACCGGCTCAGTGGAGCCCGCGTCGCCGGTGGCGGTCTCCTGGGTGTCCGTGCCGGTGTCCCGCGAGGCGAGGAAGAGCGCGAGCACCACGACCAGGGCGGCGACGACCGCGACGACCACCGCGGCGACGCGGCGACGCACATAGACTTCACGCGGAAGGGGGCCCTGGGGTTCGTGCACGTGCCCAACTCTAGAGCCGAGCCCGCGCCCCGTCGGACCTGCGGCGCGGCGTGTCCCCCAGACGGCACCGCCGGTGGGTGGCCGCTAGACCGCGACCATCTCCTCGCCCGGGCCGTGCGGGACGTCCTGGACGTCTCCGATGGCGCTGCGGAGGTACGCGTGACCGTCGGAGAGCTTGTAGGTGACCCCGACGATCGCCAGACGGCCCTCGTCGATCCGGTCGCTGATGATCTTGGACCGCTGCTTGAGCAGTTCGCCCGTCTCCAGCACGTGGCGCGCCTCGAAGTCGTCTGTCGTGCTCAGTCCCTCGCGACGGCCGTTGAGGATCGACGGCGACACCTTCTCGACCACGTCACGCAGGAAACCGGGCGGGATCTCCCCGGTCGCCAACGCGTCCGTGGTGGCCTTCACCGCGCCACAGCTGTCGTGGCCCAGCACGACGATCAGAGGGGTGTCGAGCACGTGCACGGCGTACTCGATGGACCCGAGCACCGCGGTGTCGATGATGTGACCCGCCGTGCGGATGACGAACAGGTCACCGAGACCCTGGTCGAAGATGATCTCGGCCGCCACCCGCGAGTCGGAGCACCCGAACAGCACCGCCTTGGGGTGCTGCGCGGCGACGAGCTTCTCGCGCCGCTCGGTATTCTGACTCGGATGACGCATCTGGCCCTCGACGAACCGGTGGTTGCCGTCGCGCAGCGAGGCCCAGGCACTGATCGGGTTGGTATGAGGCATGTCTCACATTGTGCACGTACCTTCCGGAGGGATCATCGGTGACCTCCCCCGGGGCCCACGGCATCGACACTCCCTCCCTGCTCTCCTGGTTCTCCGGTGCCGGCCGTCCCCTGCCTTGGCGCGAGGACGGCGTGAGCGCCTGGGAGATCCTGTTGTGTGAGGTGATGAGTCAGCAGACGCCCGTCGCCCGGGTCGAGCCGGTCTGGCGCGACTGGCTCGCGCGGTGGCCGGGCCCGGCCGAACTCGCCGCCGCCGCCCCCGCGGACGTGATCCGCATGTGGGGAAAACTCGGCTATCCGCGCCGTGCATTGCGGCTGCGGGAGTGCGCTGCCGTCGTCGTCGAGAAGTTCCACGGCGAGGTCCCCACCGAGGTCGAGGACCTCCTCACGCTCCCCGGTGTCGGCGACTACACCGCGCGCGCCGTCGCCTGCTTCGCCCACGGGCAGGCGGTACCGGTGGTCGACACCAACGTGCGGCGCGTCGTCGCCCGGGCGGTCAACGGGGTCGCCGAGGCCGGGCCGCCGTCGATCCGGCGCGACCTCGCCGCCGTGGAGGCGCTGCTCCCCGACGAATGCCAGGAGGCGGTGGCGTTCTCGGTCGCGATGATGGAACTGGGCGCGCTCGTGTGCACCGCGCGGAGCCCCGACTGCGACGCCTGTCCGCTCGCCGCATCGTGCGCGTGGGTCGCCGCCGGCAGACCCGCGTGGGACGGGCCCCGCCGCAAGGCGCAGACGTACGCGGGCACCGACCGGCAGGTGCGCGGCCTACTGCTGGACGTGCTGCGCGACGGCGACGGCACCGCCACCTCCGCGCGCCTGGACGCCGTGTGGCCGGACACGGTCCAACGCGACCGCGCGCTGGACTCCCTGTTGGCCGACGGACTCGTGGTGCGGACCGGGGAACGGTACTCACTGCCCGCGTAGCCGACTGAGGGTAGGCTCACCTGCATGGCCGTCGTGAAGATCAACGCCCTCAACGTCCCGCCGCAGGCCGGTGCCGAGCTCGAGCGCCGCTTCTCCGAGCGCGCCCACACGGTGGAGAACTCCCCCGGTTTCCTCGGCTTCCAGCTGCTGCGTCCCACCGGCGGGGAGACCCGCTACTTCGTGGTGACCATGTGGGAGGACGACGAATCGTTCGCCGCCTGGCGCGACGGGGACGCCCGCGCCGCCCACGCCGGCCAGCGGGGCGAGCCCGTCGCCGAGGGTGCCAACCTGCTGGAGTTCGACGTCGTGATGGACGTCAAGCCCTCCGCCTCCGCCTGATACCAGCCGCGCCTTCCGCACCGCACGCCGCACATCCCTCGTATGGACCGGATCGCCGAGCAGCCCTTCGCCCTCGCGTTCAGCACGCTGTTCGTGATCGTCATGCTGCGCGCCAACGCCACCTACTGGCTCGGCCGGGGCGCGCTACGTGGTGGCCGGCTCAGCGGGCGGTTCGCCCACCGGCTCGAGGGACCGACCATGCAGCGCGCCCAGCGGCTGTCCGCCCGCTACGGCGTAATCGCGGTACCACTGTCCTTCCTCACGGTGGGAGTGCAGACCGCCATCAACTTCAGCGCCGGCTTCACCGTGATGCCACTGCGCAGGTACCTGCCCGCAGTCACCGTCGGGTGCGTGCTGTGGGCCCTGCTGTATTCCACCGTCGGCATGGTCGGCTGGGCAGCGATCGCCCCCCTCTGGCACCGCGTCACCGCCTGACCGGGTCCGCGGATGTGCGGCCGGTGCGGCGGCCGGTGCGGCGGCGGGCTCAGGGCAGCGGTCCGACCACCGGAGCGAGGTCCTCGGCGAAGCGGTCGTCAGCGAGTGCCGCGACCTCCACCGGATCGATCTGACCGTCCTCGGTGAACACGTCCGCGAGTGCCTGCTCGCGGGCGAGCGTGTCCGCGAGCGCCACCGGCTGTCGCGTGCTGCGGCCCTGGGACAGCTCCGCCGCCTCCGGGGTCAGGCCCACCGCCTCGCCGTAGAACCGCGCCCACTCCTGCGGGTGCTCGGCGGTCCACGTGCCCGCCTCGGCGAGGCGGACGAGCGGGTCCGCTATCGCCGTCTGGCGGCGGGAGTCGCCGAGCGCGTCATGCGAGGCCAGGCTGAACCAGAAGCCGTTGCCCGCGCCCGCCGCGGACGCGAGCGTCCTCGTCTCGGACGTCGTCTGTGCGATCGCGGTGTAGGGATCCCAGATCGCCCACGCGTCGGCGTCGCCGCGCGCGAAGGCCGAACCCGCCTCGGCGGGCTGGAGGAAGACGAAGGTGGAGAATTCGTTCTCGTACGGGAGGTCCTGCAGCTGTCCGGCCGCGGTGAGGATCCCGCGTTGCTGAGCTTTCAACGTGGGGATCTCCTCGTCGAGCCCTGGGCGCCGTCCTCGAGGCGGGAGACCACGTGCTGGTGATCGCCCGATTGCTGGACGCCTGGTTCCGCGCCACCGGCGTGGACACCCGCAGACGCAGGAAGGCCCCCGCCGTGTGGCGGGGGCCTTCACTATGTCAGGCGCCGGAGGCGATCAGGTGGTGGCCGGAGCAGCGCCGCCGCCGCTGCCCGAGGGGCCTCCGGTGGCGCCGCCACCGAAGCCGGAGCTCGGCGGCAGGGAGTCGCCCGGGCCGGCCTCGCCGGTGGGCGCCACGCTCGCCGAGATCTCCTCGCCCTGGCGGTCCTGCGGGGCGTCCGGGCGGGGAGCACCGGTGAAGGTGAACTTGGCGTCCTCGGTGCGCTCGGACTCGCCGTCCCAGCCCTCGACGTCGACCTTCACCAGCTCGCCGGCCGCGACCTCGCCGAAGAGGATCTTCTCCGAGAGGGTGTCCTCGATCTCGCGCTGGATCGTGCGACGCAACGGCCGCGCGCCCAGGACCGGGTCGAACCCGCGCTTGGCGAGCAGGCTCTTGGCCCGATCGGAGACCTCGATGTCCATGTCCTTGGTCTTCAGGGCGTCCCGGACACGGCCGATCATGAGGTCGACCATCTGGACGATCTGCTCCTGCGTGAGCTGGTGGAACACCACGATCTCGTCGATGCGGTTGAGGAACTCCGGGCGGAAGTGCTTCTTCAGCTCGTCGTTGACCTTCTGCTTCATCCGCTCGTAGGCGTCCTCGGTGTTGTCGGAGGACTGGAAGCCCATCCCGACGGCCTTGGAGATGTCCTTGGTCCCGAGGTTCGAGGTGAAGATCAGCACGGTGTTCTTGAAGTCCACCATGCGTCCCTGACCGTCGGTGAGACGGCCGTCCTCCAGCACCTGGAGGAGGGTGTTGTAGATCTCGGAGTGCGCCTTCTCGATCTCGTCGAACAGGACGACCGAGAACGGCTTGCGCCGCACCTTCTCCGTGAGCTGGCCACCCTCCTCGTAACCGACGTACCCGGGGGGCGCACCGAAGAGCCGCGAGGCGGTGAAGCGGTCGTGGAACTCGCCCATGTCGATCTGGATGAGCGCGTCGTCCTCACCGAACAGGAAGTTCGCGAGCGCCTTGGACAGCTCCGTCTTACCCACGCCGGACGGGCCGGCGAAGATGAACGAGCCCGAGGGACGCTTGGGATCCTTGAGCCCGGCACGCGTCCGGCGGATCGCCCGGGAGACGGCCTTGATGGCGTCCTCCTGGCCGATGATCCGCTTGTGCAGCTCGTCCTCCATGCGGAGCAGACGGGTGGTCTCCTCCTCGGTGAGCTTGAAGACGGGGATGCCGGTCCAGTTGCCCAGGACCTCGGCGATCTGCTCTTCGTCCACCACGGCGGCCACGTCCATGTCACCGGCGCGCCACTGCTTCTCGCGCTCGGCGCGCTCGGCGATGAGCTTCTTCTCCGTGTCGCGCAGGCCGGCGGCCTTCTCGAAGTCCTGCGCGTCGATCGCGGACTCCTTCTCGCGGCGGGTCTCGGCGATCTTCTCGTCGAACTCGCGCAGGTCCGGCGGAGCCGTCATCCGCTTGATGCGCATGCGGGCACCGGCCTCGTCGATGAGGTCGATCGCCTTGTCCGGCAGGAAGCGGTCGTTGATGTACCGGTCCGCGAGCTGGGCGGCGGCGGCCAGCGCCGCGTCGGTGATCGTGACGCGGTGGTGCGCCTCGTAGCGGTCCCGCAGACCCTTGAGGATCTCGATGGACAGCTCGACGCCCGGCTCGGGAACCTGAACGGGCTGGAAGCGCCGCTCGAGGGCCGCGTCCTTCTCGATGTGCTTGCGGTACTCCTCGAGCGTGGTGGCACCGATGGTCTGCAGCTCACCGCGGGCCAGCTTGGGCTTGAGGATCGACGCGGCATCGATCGCGCCCTCCGCGGCTCCCGCGCCGACGAGCGTGTGGATCTCGTCGATGAACAGGATGATGTCGCCGCGCTGGTTGATCTCCTTGAGCACCTTCTTCAGACGCTCCTCGAAGTCACCGCGGTAGCGGGAACCGGCCACGAGTGAGCCCAGGTCCAGCGAGTAGAGCTGCTTGTCCTTGAGGGTCTCGGGGACCTCGTTGTTGACGATGGCCTGCGCGAGGCCCTCGACGACCGCGGTCTTACCGACGCCGGGCTCACCGATGAGCACCGGGTTGTTCTTGGTGCGCCGGGAGAGCACCTGCATGATGCGCTCCACCTCCTTGGCGCGACCGACGACCGGGTCGAGCTTGCCCTCCATGGCGGCCTGGGTGAGGTTGCGGCCGAACTGGTCCAGGACCGTCGACGAGGACGGGGTCCCGGACTCGCGGCCACCGGTGCCCGCGGGTGTCCCGGAGGCCTCGGCCTCCTTACCCTGGTAACCGGAGAGAAGCTGGATGACCTGCTGGCGGACCCGCGTGAGGTCGGCGCCGAGCTTGACCAGCACCTGGGCGGCCACGCCCTCGCCCTCGCGGATCAGGCCGAGCAGGATGTGCTCGGTGCCGATGTAGTTGTGGCCGAGCTGGAGCGCCTCCCGCAGGCTCAGTTCCAGCACCTTCTTGGCGCGCGGCGTGAACGGGATGTGCCCGCTGGGCGCCTGCTGGCCCTGGCCGATGATCTCCTCGACCTGACTCCGCACCGCTTCCAGCGAGATCCCGAGGGACTCGAGGGCCTTGGCGGCCACTCCCTCACCCTCATGGATGAGACCCAGCAGGATGTGCTCGGTGCCGATGTAATTGTGGTTGAGCATCCTGGCCTCTTCCTGGGCCAGGACGACGACGCGACGCGCGCGGTCGGTAAACCGTTCGAACATCGTGCTACCTCACATTCCTCGGTTTTTCACCACTGTAGTGGCCGGTTCTGGCGCTCTGCACCGCAGGAGCAGCACGAGGCCCGTCACCAGTGTTCAACGCGGCAGGTCGGGGATCGATTGCATGATCGTGTACGCCGTCAGCGAACGCCACGCATCGGGCCGGTTCGCCGGCCACTAGGGTCATCTCCATGAGCTACGCGATCGGCGGCGAGGCCCCGTGAGCGCGTTCGATCTCGACCGCATCGGCCGCGGTCTGCCGTTCGCCCGGGCTCTTCCGGCCCTGCGGGACGCCCTCGCCACGGCGGGTACCGCGGTGGTGCAGGCACCGCCCGGCACCGGCAAGACGACCCTCGTCCCGCCCGCGGTCGCCGTCGCCGACGGGGTGTCGGGACGGGTGATCGTCACCCAGCCCCGTCGGGTCGCCGCCCGCTCGGCGGCGCGGCGGCTGGCTGCACTCACGGGGACCGGACCCGGGGGCGTGGTGGGCTACACGGTCCGTGGGGACTCGCGCGTCGGCAGGGACGCCCTCGTCGAGTTCGTCACTCCGGGGGTACTGGTGCGTCGGTTGATCGCCGATCCCGACCTGCCCGGCGTCGGGGCCGTGGTGCTCGACGAGGTCCACGAACGCGACGTCGAGTCCGACCTGGCCTTCGCACTGCTGTGTGAGGTGCGGCAGCTGCGCGACGACCTGCCGGTGGTGGCGATGTCCGCGACGGTCGAGGCGGGACGCTTCGCCCGGCTGCTCGGCGGCGGGACCGCGGCCGAGGAGCCCGGGGCGGGTTCCGCGGCGCCCGTCGTCGACGTGCCTGCGGAATCGCACCCCCTGGAGATCCGGTACGCCCCACCGCCGACCGCCCGCCTGGCCGCCCGCGGGGTCGCCGACGGCTTTCTCGATCACGTGGCGGCGGTGACGGCACACGAGGTGACCGTGAGCGGGGTCGACGCCCTGGTGTTCCTGCCGGGTGTGCGCGAGATCGAGCGCGTGGTGCGGTCGCTCGCCGCGCGGCTGGGGGACGCGGTCGAGGTTCTACCTCTGCACGGCGGGCTGGACGCCGCCGCCCAGGACCGGGCGGTGTCCGGTTCCCGGAGCCGGAGCGGCGAAGGCGACACGGCGCTGCCGCGGATCGTGGTGTCGACCGACCTGGCGGAGTCCTCACTGACTGTGGCCGGGGTGCGGCTGGTGGTGGACGCGTGCCTGAGCCGCGAGCCGCGGCGAGACATCGCACGGGACATGACGGGGCTGGTGACGGTGTCGGCGTCGCGCGACTCGTGCGTGCAGCGCGCGGGCCGCGCCGCCCGCCTCGGCCCCGGGCTCGCGGTGCGCTGCCTGACCGAGCAGGAGTACGCGGGACTGGCCGCCCACCGCACGGCGGCGATCGCGACGTCGGACCTGACGACCTTCGCGCTGGACGTGGCCTGCTGGGGCGCGCCCCGGGCGGAGGGCCTGGCGCTGCCCGATCAGCCGCCGGCCGGGGAGATCACCCGCGCCGAGAGCGTGTTGCGCGGGCTCGGGGCGCTCGACGCCGACGGACGCGCCACGGACCGCGGGCGCGACCTCGCGCGGGTGCCCGCCGATCCCCGTCACGCCCGCGCACTGCTGGACGGCGCGGGACTCGTCGGTGCGGAGGTGGCCGCCGAGGTGGTCGCGCTGCTCGCGTCGGGTCGCCGTTCCCCCGGCGGCGACCTGACGGCGGATCTGCGTGCACTGCGCGCGGGGCGGGCGCCGGACGCGGCGACGTGGGAGCGCGAGGCCCGGCGACTGGAGCGGATGGTCAGCGGAAGATCCGGCGGCGCGGACCCGGCCGGGATGGAGTCGGACGACGCCGTCGGGACGGTCGTGGCGCTCGCCCACCCGGACCGCATCGCGCGCCGACGCGGCGACCAGTACACCTTCACCTCCGGGACCGGCGCGGTGTTGCCGCCGGGTTCCGGGCTGGCGGGCCACGACTGGCTCGCCGTCGCCGAGGTGGGACGTGCGGCCGGGCGCGCGGCCGGCGAGGCCGGCGCGGTGATCCGCGCCGCCGCCCCGTTGGACCGGGAGGGCGCGGAGCGTGCGGCCTCGCACCTCCTCGACGACGACGAGACGGCCGTCTTCGACCGGGGCGCGGTCACGGGTCGACGCATCCGCCGGCTCGGGGCGATCGAACTCTCCTCCACTCCGGTGCGGCCCTCCCCCGCGGCCGCCCGGGAGGCGGTGTCGGCGGCGATCCGGGCCCGCGGGTTCGCCGCACTCGATCCCGACGACGACACCGTCCGCCTGTGGTGCCGCCTCGCGCTGGTACGCCGCGAGCTCGGCGCGCCGTGGCCGGACGTGTCCGCGGCAGGACTGACCGGTCGGCTGGACGACTGGCTCGCCGCGGAGATCGACGCCCTCGCCCACGGCTCCCGCTTGGCGGGACGGGACCTCGGCCCGGCCCTACGACGCCTGCTGCCGTGGCCCGAGGCCGGTCGGCTCGACGAGCTGGTGCCCGACCGCCTGGAGGTGCCCTCCTCGTCGTCGTACCGCGTCGACTACCCCGCCGTCGGGACCGACGACCCACCGGTGCTCGCAGTGAAACTGCAGGAGTGCTTCGGCTGGACCGCCTCGCCGCGCATCTGTGACGGCCGCGTCCCGGTGACGGTCCACCTGCTCTCGCCCGCCGGACGGCCGCTCGCGGTGACGCGCGATCTCGCATTCTTCTGGCGGGAGGCCTACCCCGCGGTCCGGGCCGAGATGCGCGGCCGTTATCCGCGGCACCCGTGGCCGGAGGACCCGATGACGGCCGAGCCGACGCGGCGCACCAACCGGCGCCGCTGACCCCGCGCAAGGTGGCTATCCAGCGGTTTCCCGGTTAATATGTGATGGGCACCACACACGCGATCCGCGCCGGAAGGGTGATAACAGTGACCGCGTATACGCCCCCCTCCCCACACCGCTCCCCGCTGCCCACCCGGACCCCGTCCCGGACGAAGGTCGTTCCGCACGTGAGGAACCGCGTCGGCGCCCTCATCGCCGTCGCCGGCCTCGCCCTCGCACTGGTCAGCCTCTACCTGCCGTGGTTGCACACGGACGGCGGTGACCAGATCACCGCACTGGGCATCACGGAGATCATCGACGTGCGCAGTGTCGCCCCGGTGCTCTTCCTCGGCCTCGTCGTGCTGTTGTTCCTGGTGGGGGTCACCGCCGTGACGCGGCTCGGGGCTTTCGCCGCCGCGGGCGCCGTCGTCTCGTTGGTGGTGCTCGCCGCTCATCTCGCCTTCGTGTGGACACTCATGTCCTCCACCGGAAACGACGAACCGACCCTGTCCGGCCTCCCGACCGGCGCGTCAGTCACGTTCGGGCCGTGGGTCGCCGCGCTCGGGTTCGTCCTGGTGGCCGCCGGCTCGGCGTGGGCCGCACGCGCGGCTGACTACGTCTTCCCCGACGTCGAAGCCCACGGGGCTCACGGGACGCACGCAGACGAATGAGCAGCCGCCGCGCCGATCAGTCGCGCGGGAGCGGCTTGACCATCGGGAAAAGGATCGTCTCGCGGATGCCCAGCCCGGTCAGGGCCATGAGCAGCCGGTCGATCCCCATGCCGAGCCCGGTCGTCGGCGGCATGCCCTGCTCCATCGCGGCGAGGAAGTCCTCGTCGAGCACCATCGCCTCGTCGTCGCCGGCCGCGGCCAGGCGGGCCTGGTCCTCGAAGCGCTGTCGCTGGATCACCGGATCCACCAGCTCGGAGTAGCCGGTGGCCAACTCGAACCCGCGGACGTAGAGGTCCCACTTCTCCGTGACCCCGCGGTCGGTGCGGTGGTCGCGCGTCAGCGGGGAGGTCTCGACGGGGAAGTCACGGACGAACACGGGCCCCTCGAGCTGGTCAGCACACAGGTGCTCCCACAGTTCCTCGACGAGCTTGCCGTGTAGCCACCCCTTGCCACCGGGGACCTCCAGCCCGACCTTCCCGGCCAGTTCCGTGAGCTCGTCGACGGTCGACTCGACGGTGACGAGGTCCTCGTCGTCGTCACCGACCAGGTCCGGGTGCTTCGCCCGCAGCGCCTCGTTGAGGGACGGGTACATGCGCATCTCGCGCCACTGACCGCCCAGGTCGTACTCCGTGCCGTCGGCGAGCGTGACCGTGGTCGAGCCGAACACCGCGGTCGCGACCTCCTGGATGACCTCGCGGATCATCGTGGCCGAGGTGTCGTAGTCGCCGTACGCCTGATACGTCTCCAACATCGCGAACTCCGGGCTGTGGGAGGAGTCCACGCCCTCGTTGCGGAAGTTGCGGTTGATCTCGAAGACGCGCTCGATCCCGCCCACCACGCAACGCTTGAGGTACAGCTCGGGCGCGATGCGCAGGTACAGGTCCAGGTCCAGCGCGTTGGAGTGGGTGACGAACGGCCGGGCCGCGGCGCCGCCGTGCAGCGTCTGCAGCATCGGCGTCTCCACCTCGAGAAAGCCGCGCTTCTCCAGCGCGTCACGCAGCGCGCGCACGACCTTGATCCGCGTCAGCGCGTTGCGGCGCGCCGTGTCGCGCATGATGAGGTCGGTGTAGCGCTGGCGGACGCGCGTGTCCTCGCTCAGTTCCCTGTGCGCGACCGGAAGCGGGCGCAGCGCCTTGGACGCCAGCACCCACTCGTCGGCCATCACCGACAGCTCCCCGCGCTTGGACCGCACCACACGGCCCGTCACCGAGACGTGGTCGCCGAGGTCGACGTCCTGCTTCCACGCGTCGAGCCGCTCCTGACCCACGTTGGCCAGCGACAGCATGGCCTGCAGCTGCGGGGTCAGCGGCCCGGATCCGCTCTCCGGCACCGTGGTGGACAGGTCCGCCGACGGGTCGACCCCGTCCTGGAGC
Source organism: Dietzia papillomatosis NBRC 105045 (assembly GCF_001570845.1). Classification (NCBI taxonomy): domain Bacteria; kingdom Bacillati; phylum Actinomycetota; class Actinomycetes; order Mycobacteriales; family Dietziaceae; genus Dietzia; species Dietzia papillomatosis. The sequence continues at coordinate 17,701 of NZ_BCSL01000034.1, forward strand.
CGGACGAAGCACAGCTTCCCGGTGTTGCGGATGAACAGCACCCGGCCGGCCACCGACACCACGACGTCGGTCTCCTCCCCCGGCTCCAACGCGGCGAAGCGCGGGTCCGAGGCGATCTCGGCGAGCCCGTGGGTGCGGGGGACCTCGACGGGGTACGCCTGCTCTCCGGAGTCGAGGAGGCGCTGCCGCTTGTCGCGGCGGATACGCAGCTGCTCAGGGGTGTCGTCGGCGGGCTCACCGGTGGCGGCCCCGGGCGCGGCGGGAGTCGAGTCGGTCACGACTGACGAGGATAGTCGTCCCTACGCGGCGGGATCGAACCCGTAGCCACCCACCTCGTCCAACACGTGCAGGTGCAGTCGGTCCGAGAGCTCCTCGATCGCGGCCGCCGCCCGCACACTGTTGCCGTGCTCGTCCAGCCGCGGCGAGAAGGCCGCGACCCCGAGCCGACCGGGTACCACGGCGAACAGGCAGCCCGAGACGCCACTCTTGGCCGGCAGCCCCACCTGGTAGACCCAGTCGCCGGCCGCGTCGTACATCCCGCAGGTGAACATCACGCTGTTGGCGTAGCGCGTCGCCCGGTGCCCCAGGATCTGCTCGTCGCCGTCCAGTGCCCGTCCCCGGTTCGCGAGCACCGCGGCCATGTGGGCCAGCTCGCGAGTGTCGACCCGGATCGCGCACTGACGGCTGTAGCCCGCGACCACCTCGTGAGGGTCTTGCACCAGACTGCCCGCCTCCGCCAGCAGATGCGCCAGCGCCTGGTTACGGTTTGCGCTCCGGGACTCGATCTCGAGAATCTCCTCGTCCACCTCGACCTCCCGGCCCACAAGGCGGGAGAACAACCCCCTGATCTGTTCGAAACGGGACTCCTCGTCGTCGTCCTCGTCCCCCACCAGCGCGTGCGCCGCCAGCGCGCCGGCGTTGACCAGGGCGTTGGGCGCGCGGCCCGTGCCCGCCTCCAGCGAGATCTCGTTGAACGCCTCGCCCGACGGTTCCACGCCGATCCGGGCGGCGACCTCGTCGACGCCCTTCTGGTCCAGCGCGAGCGCGTAGACGAACGGTTTGGAGGAGGACTGCAGGTCGAACAGGAACTCGTCGTCACCGGCCGAGATGATCCGGCCGCCCATGTCGCAGACCGCCAGTGCGAGGGCGTCAGGGCTGGGGTGCTCGTAGTCGCCGAGGTGCGGCACCAACTCACCGGAGGTGTCGTCGCGGACCTCGTCCAGGATCTCGGTGAGAAGGTCGGCGGAGATGTCCGTCATGCTGCGACCGTACCGGCGCGCGCCCTCGGGCGCCGCCGGTCAGTGCGCGGAGATGGCGGAGCGCTCGCGCAGCAGGTGTTCGGCGTCCGAGAGCAGGGCGAGCGCCCGGGCGGCGCGCAGCGCGTCGTGGCCGCCGTCCACCGCACGGACCCCGCGAACACCGCGCGAGTGGAGCTCGAGGGCGAACAGTTCCGCGTCCAGGCCGTCGTCGCTGACGAGGACCACCTCGCGACCCTCACCGACGGCCGCGAGGGGCGCCGCCGAGCGGGGGTCGATCAGGTCCACGGCGGGCCGGGCCTCGACGGCGATCGCGCCGGCGAGGACGCCCTGGCGCTCGCGCTGCGCGCGGGAGCGGATGTCCACGACCAGCGCGCCCGCCCGCACGGCGGCAGGGTACTCGACGGCGGTGAGGACCGTGTCGCCGGTGGCGGCGGAACGGGTGGCGGTGGCGGCGCGGGCGGGTGAAGTCATCTGGTGCTCCCGGGAGGGGTGTCGGCGTGGACTGGCTGAGGGGCTGCCGGCCGGGAACACCAGTGCTGAACCCGCACGGATGGCGCCGGACCGGCCGGGGGCATTCGTCGCGCGTTCATGTCGGCAATATTAGACAGACCGGTCTATCTACCGCAAGGGCGGAGGCACGGACGAGGGGCCACTGGCGCCGACAGAGGTAGTTGATGCATCATGTACAGAGATCGAAGGAGTAGCGATGACCCCCTCACCCGCCCGCCAGCCCGCCGTCTTCATCGGCCACGGCGTCCCCCTCAACGCCCTCGAGGTCAACGAGTGGACCCGCCACTGGGCCGCGCTCGGCGACTCGCTCCCCGAGCGCCCCCGGGCGGTGCTGGCCGTCTCGGCGCACTGGTACATCAACGCCACGGCCGTCACCGCGATGAAGTCACCGCGCACCATCCACGACTCCTTCGGCTTCCCCCGCGAGCTCAACGAGTTCGAGTACCCCGCCACGGGCGCGCCCGAGCTCGCGACCGAGGTGGCCGAGGTCGCCAAGCCGACCTGGGTGGGCGCCGACCTGGACTCGTGGGGCCTCGACCACGGGACGTGGTCAGTGCTCGCGCACGTCTTCCCCGATGCCGACGTCCCGGTCGCCCAGCTGTCGGTCGACGCCACCAAGCCCCCGAGCTACCACTTCAACCTGGGCACCAAGCTCGCCGCGCTCCGCGACTCGGGCGTCCTGGTCCTGGCCAGCGGCAACGTGGTGCACAACCTCGGCGCTGTCGATCCGTCCCGCGGCAACGCCGGCACCGACTGGGCGCACCGCTTCGACGACCACGCCCAGGAGCTGCTGACCTCGCGGCCCGAGGACGCCCTGGCGTTACTGGAGCATCCGGACGCGCAGGCGTCCGTGCCGACAGCCGACCACTTCCTGCCCCTGCTGTACACGGCCGGGATGGCGGCCGGGACCGGCGAGACTCTCGACGCTTTCAGTAAGGGCTACGCGTGGGGCTCGGTGTCCATGACCAGCTACCGCTCCGCGGCCTGACGGGGCCGCGGCCGGGTTCGCGCGACCGGGCGGTCAGCAGTTGCGGTCGAACACAAGCCGCAGCCCCTCGAGCGCCAACTCGGGCTCGACGTCGGTGATGGTCCGCGACTCCTCCGCGACGACGTCCGCGCGCAGCCCGGTGAGCACGACCGACGCGTCGGCCAGCTCGTCGACGTCGGTACGAAGACGGTCGACGAGGGCGTCGATCTGGCCGGCGAACCCGATCACGATGCCCGCCTGCAGTGCGGCGACGGTGTTCTTACCCAGCGCGCCCCGCGGCCGCACGACCTCGATCTTGCGCAGAAGGGCCGTGCGGTCGGCGAGGGCGTCGACGGAGATGTCGATGCCCGGCGCGATCGCCCCGCCGAGCAGCTCGCCGTGCGCGGAGACCGCGTCGACGGTGGTCGCCGTGTCGACGTCGACGACGACGACGGGCCCGTCGAACAGGTGGTGGGCGGCCAGCGCGTTGACCACGCGGTCCGAGCCCACCTCCCGCGGGTTGTCGACCTTGAGCGGCACCCCGGTCTTCACCCCGGGCGCGACGACGACGGCCGGCAGCTGCGGCCAGTAGTCGGCGGCCATCCTCCGGAGTTCGCCCGTGACCGACGGGACCACCGACATCGCGGCGATGCCGGTGAGCTGCCGGGCGCAGCCCCCCAGCAGTCCGCGGATCGTCAGGGCGAGCTCGTCGGACGTCACCGCCGGGGAGGTGCGCATGCTCCAGGTGCGCTCGAGCCGGCCGCCGCCTGGTTGGAAGACGCCGAGTCGGATGTGGGTGTTACCGACGTCGACGGTGAGCAGCATGTCCTGTCCGTGCCGGGTCAGACAGCGGCCGGCTCGGGCACGCGCGGGTTCTTCAGGCCCGACCCCTCGGGGACGTCCGCCGGGTCGGTGCCCTCGGTGAGCATGCGGTTCTCGCCGTCGACGAACACGACGCGGGGCTTGTAGGCGCGGGCCTCGGCGTCGTCCATCTGGGCGTAGGCGATGATGATGACCAGGTCGCCGGGGTGGACGAGATGCGCGGCGGCGCCGTTGATGCTGATGACCCCCGAGCCGCGCTCACCGGTGATGGCGTAGGTGGTCAGGCGGCTGCCGTTGTCGATGTCGACGATGTCAATCTGCTGGCCCTCGAGCAGGTCGGCGGCGTCCATGAGGTCGGCGTCGATGGTGCAGGAGCCGACGTAGTGCAGGTCGGCCTGGGTGACGGTGGCACGGTGGATCTTGGAGTGGAGCATGGTGCGCTGCATCTACAGGCCTTCCTTCAGGTCTTCGGCCATCTCGGCCTGCTGGGCGGCGACGGTGGCCTCGGCGGCGGCGAGGAAGCCGGTGCCGATGGCCACGCCGACGTTGTCGATGAGTCTGGTGGTCCCGATACGGGCCGCGACGAGAAGTCGGCCGGGGCCCTCCTCCGGCGGTTCGCCGAGGTCGGCTCCCCGCAGCTCGAGGTAGTCCACGGAGATCTGGGGGCGTTCGCTCAGGACCGCGCGGGCGGCGTCGACGACGGCCTCCCGTCCGCCCTTCGCCGCGAACGTCCCGGCGACCAGGGCGGCGTTGAGAACGGTGGCGAGTTCCCGCTCGTCGGCGGAGAGGTAGCGGTTGCGGGAGCTCATGGCCAGGCCGTCGGACTCGCGGACGGTGGGTACTCCGACGATGCGGACGTCCATGTCGAGGTCCGCGACCATCTGGCGGATGAGCACGAGTTGCTGGTAGTCCTTCTCGCCGAAGAACGCCTGGTGCGGTCGGACGATGTTGAACAGCTTGTTCACCACGGTAAGCATCCCGGCGAAGTGGCCGGGGCGGGCCGCGCCGTCGAGGATCTCACCCGTCGGTCCCGGCTGCAGTGTCGTCCGCGGGCCCTCGGGGTACATGGCGGCGGCGCTGGGCGCGAAGACCAGCTCGACGCCGGCATCGGCGAGGCGGGCCACATCCTCGTCCAGCGTCCGCGGGTAGGCGTCGAGGTCCTCGCCGGGGCCGAACTGCAGCGGGTTGACGAAGATCGACACGACCACGACCGAGCCGGGGGTCCGGCGGGCGGTCTCGACCAGCGCGAGGTGGCCCTCGTGGAGCGCACCCATGGTGGGCACGAACGTGACCTGCCTGCCGACCTTGCGGAGGGACTCGGTGACGGTGCTCAGGGTGGCCGGGTCGTGGTGGACGGTCAGCTCACCGCGGTTGTAGCCGGTGGCGGGACGGCCGGGCACCGCGGTGCGCACCGGGTACGTCGTGGAGGTCATCGAAGCTGCTCCGTGAGGTCGGGGGCCAACAGGTCGGTCACGTCGGGGCCGGCGCCCACGCGGTCGGCGGTGCGCAGGGCGAGCGCCCGGTACCCGGTGGCGATACCGCCGTCGACGTCCTCGAGGGCGTCGAGGTGGCGGGAGACGGTGACGGCGTCGCCGCGCATCACGGGCCCCGTCAGCGCGGAGTCGCCTGACGCCAGGACGTTGTCGAGGGCCGCCCGCAGCAGCGGCTCGAGCGTCCGGCGGGCGAGCGCCTCGGCGTCCGCACCGAGCATGCCGTCGGGATCACCCTCGACGGCCCCGCCGGGCAGGACGGAGAACGAGGCCGCGAGCGCCTCGGCCGCGTCGTTGACGAGAGTGACCAGGTGGTTCGCCCCGTGGGCGAGGGCCGCGTGGTACAGGGCGCGGTGGGATTCGGCGACCGTGACGGGCAGACCGCCGGTCTCCATGACCAGCATCTGGCCCACCACGAGGCCGACCTCGTCCGGCGCGGTCAGGGCCCACGAACAGCCTTCCATGCGGTCGACGTCGGCCGATCCGCCGGTGAAGGTCATGGCCGGGTGGGCCGCCACGACCACGGCGCCGGCGTCGGCGGCCGGGCGCAGGACCTCCGCGCCGACCGCGCCCGCGACGTGGACGACGATGTGGCCGGGCCTGAACGCGTCCGCCTCGGCGAGTTCGGACACGACGCCCGGGAGTGCGGCGTCCGGCACGGCGAGGATGAGGAGTTCGCCGGCCGCCGCGACCGCGGCGGGGTCGGCGATGCGGGCTTCGGGGAGTCGGCGCGCGGCGAGGTCGCGCGACCGTTCGGAGCGGGCGACCAGCGCGGACACAACATGGCCACGGCGCTCGAGGGCGGCTCCGACGGCGGTACCCACCCGGCCGGCGGACACGAGGCCTATGGACAGGCGGGCAGGGGGTGTTCCGGTGACGCCGTGGTCGGACATCTCAGGGGTGCTCCAGTGCTCGATCCGTTCCAGGCCCGCTCATTGTCGGCGGGTCCCGGACATCTCGCAGGCGAGAGTAGTCCTGTGGGCGGGCCGAATCAGTATGGAGTGGCGCACTTCACAGAACCGGAGGAGCGGCTCGCGCGTCAGTCCTCCGCGCGGCGTCGGCGACGGCTCGGCTTGGGCGCCTCGCCCTCCCCCAGGCGTGCCATGAGCTCGGCCACCGACAGCCCGCGACCCTCGCCGTGGCGGCTCGCCGGCGCCGACTCGGAGGCGGGCTGGGACGCGGGCTCGGGAGCCGACGCCGGCGCGGGCTCCGACGAACGCCGCGGCTCGGACGTCGATTCGGCCTTCGGAGCGGGCTCGCGCTTCGGCTCGGTCTGCGGAGCAGGCTTCGACCCGGTCTTCGGCGCGGCCGCCGGGCCGCTCGAGCTCGGGTCACGGGACGGCTGCCCGGCCACCGGGCGCACGGCGGGGCGACGCGGCTCACCGGTCGGCGCGTCCGCGGCGGCCCCACGTCCGGCGACCGGGGCGAGCCGCTCGGTGCGCTCGGTGCTCGGCGTGGCATCCGGCCCGACCCCGGCCACCGACGGCTCGGTCGGGGACGGCTCGGTCGGCGACGAAGGACTCCCCGGCTGCGTCGACCGCGTGAACGGCGCGGACTGGCCGGGCCGGTCGGAGGTCGTCTTCTCCCCGGACGATTCCGTGTCAGCGGAGGTCCTTGCGCCGACGCGCGGCGGCGTCATCCCGGGGGTACGACGGCGGGGCGCCACCCGCTCCGACGGGACGGACGGCAGGGACGAGCCTGCGCCGAGCTGTCCGGCCGGGCCGGGGCCGCCCACGGCGAAGCGGTCCTCGGGGAGGCTGACCCCCAGCGCCGACAACTGCTCACGCAGCGCGGCGATCTCCTGACGCAGCGCGAGCACCGAGTCCTCGGTCTCGGCGCGGACGCTGGCGCGCAGCTCCTTCTCCACCACCAGTTCGTGCTCCCGGCGGGCCGAGATCTCACGCTCGAGCTGCAGCTCGTAGACGGTGTGCAGGTCCCGGACCCGGGCGGCCTCCGCCGCGGCCTGCCTGCGGTAGCGCGCCACGAGGAACGCCCCGATGAACGCCGCCCACAGGGCGGACAGCGTCCCGATCCGCATCCACACCGGGTTGTCCGAGAAGACCATGACGACGGTGGCGATGAGCGCCAGGACCAGCAGCACTCCCAGAGCGATGCTCGCCAGTCCGCGATCGTCGCCGCGCGCGGGGCGAGCTGACCGGGGCTTGTCCATCGCGCCGTCGGAACTCATGACCCGCATGATACTCAGAGAATCACGGGTCACACAGGTAACCAGCGCGTGTCCGCTCCAACGGGGCCGACGAAAGTCGGGTCTCCAGGCGGGATCTCACCCGCCGTTCCCGCACGGCCGGCTCAGGCGGGTTCGCCCAGCCCGCCGTTCTCGTCGTCGTCGGGCGGGGTCTCACACGCCGACTCCAGGAACAGCCCGGCCCCCACCAGGGCCGCCCCGGACACCAGGACGGCGAGGGACGAGGGGAGCTCCGCCGCCGCGGCCGCCAGCTCGCCCAGGCGTGGGAGGAAGAACAGGGCCAGCCCCGCCCCGAACCCACCGGTGGCCGCCCCGAGCACCGCCGAGGCCTGCCCCAGCGCCGCGCACCGGGCGATGGTGAGCGGGTGCATCTGACTACGGTCCTGCCCGACGCCGCCGTCCGAGATCGCCGCACGGATGCGGATGGCCAACAGGACGTCGACCGCCGCGACCACCAGCAGCGTCACCCAGCCGAAGCCGATCGGCGGCATGGATCCCAGGAACGCGTCGACGAGGACGTAGGCGGCCACCGCCGCGACGAGCGCCACCAACGCGAGGGTCGACTTGGCCACCCGCGTCATGACGGCGCCACCCGGCCCCGAGGGGCGAGGGTCCCGGGAAGCCGCCGTACCGCGGAGACATCCGCCGGGTCGAGCGCCGCGAGGTGGTCGGTGACGGGCACGCCGGCCAGGCGGGCGTCGGGATCGATCTCCAGCCACGGCACGAGCACGAAGGCGCGCTCGGCCGCACGCGAATGGGGAAGGGTGAGGATCGGATCGTCGGAGACCACGGTCTCGCCGTCGACGTCGGCGGTCACCACGTCCACGTCCAGGGTCCTCGGCCCCCACCGCACCTCGCGGGTGCGGCCGGCCGCGCGCTCGCGGGCGAAGCCCCACTCGAGGACGTCGGCCGGAGTGCCGGGGTGCTCCACGAGGAGAGCGGCGTTGAGGAAGTCGTCCTGCTCGACGCCGCCCCACGGCGGGGTGGCGTAGACCGAGGACGCCGCGCGCAGGATCCCGTCGGCGGCCGCGGCGTCCACGACGCCCCGCAGGAGCTCGAGGGCGTCGCCCTGGTTCCCGCCGATCGACAGCACCGCCCGGCAGCTCACCGCTCGCCCCGCTCGTGGTGGCTACCGCCGCCGCGGGAGCGCCGTGCCACGACGGCGACGTCGGCGAACTCGGCCGGGATGGGGGCCTGCGGCTTGTGCAGCGTCACCTCCACCGCGTGGGCGTCGGGGGCCATCTCCATGACGCCGTCGGCGATCCGCGAGGCCACCGTCTCGATGAGGTCGCAGGACGGCCCGGCGACGACATCGCGCGCGAACAGCGCGAGTGCCCCGTAGTCGACCGTGTCGGCCAGGTCGTCGGAGGCGGTCGCGGCGGTGAAGTCGGTCCACAGGACCAGATCCACGAGGAAATCCTGGCCGTCCCGCTTCTCGTGGTCGAAGACCCCGTGCGTGCCCCGCACCCGCAGTCCGCGGAGTTCGATGCGGTCGGTCATCAGTGAGCCCCCGCGCGTCCGGCCGCCCACGCGGCGGCGACCCGCACAGCGTCCGCGCTGGGGGCGACGTCGTGGACGCGCACCGCCCACGCACCGGCGGCGGCCGAGAGCGCGGTGATCGCCGCCGTCGCCGGGTCCCGGCCGGTCACCGCGCGGGGCCGCCCGTCGGGCTCCGACAGGAGAGAGCCGAGGAAGCGTTTGCGGGAGGCGGCCACGAGGACCGGGAACCCGAGATCGACGAGCCGGTCGAGCCCGTGCAGCAGAGCCCAGTTGTCCTCCCCGTTCTTGGCGAAGCCCAGCCCGGGGTCGAGGACGACGTCCGCGGCGTCGATCCCCGCCGCCAGGGCGGCGTCGGCCCGGCGGGCCAGGTGGTCGCGCACCGCGCCGGCGACGTCATCGCCGTAGTCGGCGCGGCCACCGGCCCCGGCCCGGTACTCGTCCGGGGAGACCCAGTGCATGAGGATGATCGATCTCCGGTTCTCGGCGACCACCCGGAGCATGTCGGGATCGGCGAGCCCGCCGGAGACGTCGTTGATGATCGCCGCGCCCTCCTCCATCGCTCGGGCGGCGACCCGGGAACGCATGGTGTCCACCGAGACCGGCGCGAAGCCGGCGACCTCGCGGACGAGCGGCACGACGCGCTGTTCCTCGTCGGACTCCTCGACCCGCAGCGCACCGGGCCGGGTGGACTCGCCGCCGATGTCGACGAGGTCCGCGCCCTCGGAGACCATCCGCCGGGCGTGCGAGACCGCGTCGTCGAACGCGAGATGCCGCCCACCGTCGGAGAAGGAGTCCGCCGTGACGTTGAGGACCCCCATCACCGCGCAGTGCGCCGGGCGGGGCAGCCGACCTGGCGTGCTCACGTCCCGCGCAGGAGGCCGAGCGCCTCCGCCCTCGTGGAGGCGTTGGACCGCATGATCCCGCGGACGGCCGACGTCGTGGTGACCGCGCCCGCCTTGCGGATCCCGCGCATGGACATGCACAGGTGCTCACACTCGATCACCACGAGCACGCCGGAGGGGTCGAGCTTGTCGACCAACGCGTCGGCGACCTGGCTGGTGAGGCGCTCCTGCACCTGGGGGCGCTTGGCGTAGAGGTCTACGAGGCGGGCGAGCTTGCTCAGGCCCGTCACCGCGCCCGACTGCCCGGGGATGTAGCCGATGTGGGCGACCCCGTGGAACGGGACGAGATGGTGTTCGCACGTCGAATAGACGGGGATGTCACGTACCAGCACGAGCTCGCGGTGGTCCTCGTCGAAGGTGCGGGACAGCACCTCGGAGGGGTCCGTGTACAGGCCGGCGAACACCTCGCGGTAGGCCCTCGCCACCCGGGCGGGCGTGTCCTGCAGGCCCTCGCGGTCCGGGTCCTCGCCGACTGCGATCAGCAGCTCACGGACAGCGGCCTCCGCGCGGGGTGCGTCGAAGACCTCCCCCGTGGGCATCGAGCGCGCGTCGGCGGGGGGTAGGTGGTCAGGGGTCGTCATCAATCCTCTTCTCGCACGAAGCGGCCGCGGCGGTCAGTCCTCACGTTCCCACGGCGGTTGCCAGTCGGGGTCCTTGTCCTCGCGGCGGTGTGAACCACCGCCCGGGACGTCGGAGCCGGGGGCGACGTCCGTCTCCCCGTCTCCCGCCCGGGACCAGGCGCGGTTCGACGGCTCGGCGGGCTGTTCGCGACGGTCGCCGCCCTCGGGGCCGCCCCATCCGTCGGTGGGTCGACCGTTCACGGGCGCGGCGGGCAGACGCGTGGTCTCCGCCCCGCTCGGCCCGCGGTCACCGTGGTGGGAGGGCTGGCGCGGGGGCCAGCCCGGCGCCGACCAGCCCGGGGGCGGCGGCGTCCCGTAGGCGGGGATGCCGGACGGGCCCTGACCGCGGTCGGCGGAACCTGCCGGGCCGCGGGGCACACCGGCGGAGGCGCCGACACCGTTGCGCTCGTCGCCCGGCCGGTCGTGGGCCCGAGAGTCGCCGTCCGACGCGGGGTCACCCGCATCGCGACCGGTCGGCGGGACCGGCATCGCGAACGGGTCGGTCACCGGCGGGGGCCACGGCTCGCCGCGCTCCTTGGCCAGCTCTCCCGGGGTCTTGATGGGCGGCCGCGTCGACGGGATGCGGCCACCGAAGTCGTCGAACTCGGTGATCCGCGGGCGCTTGACCACGTCGGCGAAGAGCCTCTCGAGATCGTCCTGGCGCAGGGTCTCCTTCTCGAGCAGCTCGCCCGCGACCGCGTCGAGGATGTCGCGGTTGGACTCGAGCACCTGCCACGCCTCGGTGTGGGCGGCGTCGATGATCCGGCGGACCTCGTCGTCGATGATCTTGGCGACCTCGGGCGAGTACTCCCCCGCCGCGGAGCCGCCGCGGCCGAGGAACGGGTCCCCGCCCTCGCCGCCGTACTTCACGGCGCCGAGCTTGGCGCTCATGCCGTACTCGGCGACCATCGTGCGGGCGATGCGGGTGGCCTGCTCGATGTCCGAACTGGCTCCCGACGTGGGCTCGCCGAAGACGTACTCCTCGGCGGCGCGACCGCCCATCGCCATGACGATCCTCGCGATCATGTCTGCGCGCGTCATCAACGACTTGTCGTCCTCGGGGACCACGAGAGCGTGACCGCCGGTGCGGCCGCGGGCGAGGATGGTGACCTTGTGGACGGGCTCGAGGTCCTCCATCGCCCACGCGGCCAGGGCGTGTCCCGACTCGTGGTAGGCGGTGACCTTCTTCTCGTGCTCGCTGATCACCCGGTGCTTGCGGCGCGGGCCGCCCACCACGCGGTCCGTGGCCTCCTCGAGGATCTCGATGTCGATCTCGTCGCGGCCCAGACGCGCCGCCAGCAGCGCGCCCTCGTTGAGCACGTTGGCCAGGTCCGCACCCGACATTCCGATGGTGCGCCGGGCCAGGGACGTCATGTCGACGTCCGCGGCCAGCGGCTTGCCGACCGAGTGGACGGCGAGGATCGCCTCACGGCCCTTGAGATCCGGATTGGTCACCGGGACCTGACGGTCGAACCGGCCCGGGCGCAGCAGCGCCGGGTCCAGGACGTCGGGCCGGTTGGTGGCGGCGATGAGGATGACGGTCGAGCGGTCGTCGAACCCGTCCATCTCCACGAGGAGCTGGTTGAGGGTCTGCTCGCGCTCGTCGTGACCGCCGCCGGTGCCCGACCCGCGGTGCCGGCCCACGGCGTCGATCTCGTCGACGAACACGATGCAGGGCGCGTTCTGCTTGGCCTTCTCGAACAGGTCCCGCACACGCGAGGCGCCGACGCCGACGAACATCTCGACGAAGTCCGAACCGGAGATGGAGTAGAACGGCACCCCGGCCTCGCCCGCGACAGCGCGCGCGAGGAGGGTCTTACCGGTGCCGGGCGGGCCGTACAGCAGGACACCGCGCGGGATCTTGGCGCCGAGGCGCTCGTACCGCGCGGGGTTCTGCAGGAAGTCTTTGATCTCGTTGAGTTCCTCGACCGCCTCGTCCTCGCCCGCGACGTCCGCGAACGTGGTCTGGGGCATGTCCTTGGTGAACTCGACGGCGCGCGACTTGCCCACCCCGAACAGTCCGCCCTTGCCACCCTGCATCCGGGACATGAAGAAGAACAGCAGCCCGAACAGGATGAGCATGGGCAGCAGGAACGACAGCATCTGCGACAGGAAGCCCTGCTGGGTGACCGCCGTGTCGTACTTCTCCGGCTCCGCCGCGGCCACCCGGTCGAAGATCTGATCCGCGGCCCGCTCCGGGTACTTGGCGAGGAGCTGGTCCGTCTCCTCCGCACCCTCCTCGGGCGTGATCGGGTTCTCGAGCGTGAGGCGCAGCTGCTGCTCCCGGTCCTCGATCAGCGCTTCCCTGACGTTGCCGGCGTCGACCTGCGCCAACGCCACCGAGGTGTCGACCTCGGCGAAACCGCGGTCGTCGTTCGCGAAGAACGAGAACCCGACGATGGCCAGGATGATCACGCCCGCGATCGCGAGGTTGCGGAAGACGGTGTTGCTCTTGCGTTCCATTCGGTCCTCGTGTGGAAGGACGGCCCAGCCGGTCGGAGGGCCCGGTCGTGCACCCGACGTCGTCGGTATCGCCCCAGGCTACCCGCCGGCACCGACACCCCACCCCGATGATCGCCACGGGCGCACACCCCCGCCGTCGTACGATCGGGGCCGTGACCACCGATCCCTCGTCCGCGACCGCGACCGCGGAGGCCGTGCGCACCGGCGCCACCGGCGCGCTGGAGACCCTCGACGCCGCCTTCGACCGCGTGGACGATCTGAACCCGTCACTCCGCGCCTTCACCACCCTGCTGCGGGCGGACGGTCGGGCGGCCGGCGCCGCCGTCGACGCCGGGACACCGGAGGCCCGCGCGCGACTCCCGCTGGCGGGGGTCCCGCTGGCGATCAAGAGCACGGTCACCCTCGACAACCCCGTGGTGACCCCCCTGCTGGCGGCCGGCGCCGTCCCGGTCGGCGTCACCGCCGCCCCGCAGCTGTGCACGTGGGGGATGACCGATTCCGACGCCCACGGCATCACCCGCAACCCCCGGGACACGTCGCTGTCCGCCGGGGGGTCCTCGGGCGGCTCGGCCGCGGCCGTCGCCTCCGGCATGGTGCCTCTCGCGGTGGGTGACGACGGGATGGGCTCGCTGCGCATCCCCGCCGCGGCCTGCGGAATCGTCACCATCAAGCCCGGGCCGGGGGTCGTACCGACGCGCCTGTCCGGGGACAACTGGGGCGGCCTGGCCGAATCCGGCCCGCTGGGCCGGACGGTCGGCGACGTCGCGCTCGCCCTGTCGGTCATGGCGGGCCGCCCGGAGCTCGCCCGCACCGGCCCCGTGCCCGGAGGCACCCGCGTCGGCCTGTCCGTCGCGAGCCCGATACGGCTGGGCCGCGATCTCGTGCGCGTTCACGCACCCTGGGTTCGCGCGGCGCGGGAAGCCGCCTCACTGCTGCGCGCCGAGGGCCTCGTCGTCGTCGACACCTCCCTGCCGTCCCCGCGCGACCCGATCCTCTACCTCGCGCGGTGGACCTCCGCCGTGGCGCGCGCCGCCGAGGAGGAGAACCTCCCCCTCTCGGCGATGGAGCGTCGCACCCGACACCACGCGCTGCTCGGCCGCACCGTGTTCCGGCGGGGCGGCGCCGGCGACGGTGACACCCGTTGGAACCGCGGCGTCCGGGCGCTCCGCGCGGACGTCGAGCGCGCCATGGACAGCGCCGGGGTCGACGTGTGGCTGACCCCGGCGCTGGCCGACGTCCCGCCCGAGGCGACCGACTGGCACCGGCGATCCTGGGGGCGCTCCCTGTGGGCGTCCATGCGGTTCTCGCCCTTCACGCCGCTGGCGAACGTCCTGGGCTGGCCCGCGCTCTCCGTGCCGTGCGGCAGCACCACCACCTCGGCGGGACGGACCCTGCCCACCTCGGTCCAGCTGGTAGGGCGCCCCGGCTCCGAGGCGACGTTGCTCGCCCTCGCGGCCGTCATCGAGCGGGCGGGAGTCAGCCAGCGGACCCCGGGCGGGGCCGGCGCCTCCTGACGCTCGGTCTCCTGACGCTCAGTCCTCCGGCAGGTCGGCGAAGCGCTTCTTGACGTCGCGGTACCACCCCAGCGACTGCCTGGGCCGACGCCACCTGCCCTTCATGTCCTCCCGCGCAGGCACGTGCGCCTCGTCGCCGGCCCGGACGCGCTCCTTGAGGTGGGCGTCCTGGGCGCTGATCACGTCGTCCGCCGTCTCGCCGCGGTGCGCCAGGTCGCAGGGCCCGCCCAGGTCTTTGCAGGTCATCGTCTTCATGTGGCATCCGTCCTCTCGGGTCGTGGCGGTCGCGGATCGCACCGCCTCACCTCGTTGACGAGCGGCGCGCCGCGGATGTGACCGCGGCGCCCGCCACGTCTCGCCGCCGCGTGCTCACCGCTGGTCGCCGCCCCGGCGCCGCCGCAATCCGGCGAGCACTGGTCGCCGCCCCGGCGCCGCCGCAATCCGGCGAGCACGTCGGGGTCCGCGCGGAAGTCGATCCGGCGGACCAGGCCGTCGGTGACCAGGAAGTCGAACGCCACCCGGGCCTCGCCGCGGTCGAACCACGCCGCGCCCGGTCGGTCGTGGACGAAGACGGGCAGCGCCGCGGCGGCCGCGCCGTTGAAGAACTCCGCCACGGCGTCGCCGCCGTCGATGCGCGACGGGGTGCCCACGCGCACGGCGACGGGGTCGCCGGTGACGACGACGTCCGGCGCGAGGAGTTCGAGGAGGCGGGTGAACTCGCCGTGCCTGGCCGCGGCGAGAAAGGCGTCGACGACGAGCCAGTCCGCCTGCTCGCCGGTGTCGCCCGCCCGGGTGATCTTCGCGCGGGCCCTCGACGCCAGTTTGCGCGCCGTGGCCGGGAGGCAGTCGAGGATGTCGGCGACAGTGGCGAAGTCGACCGAGAACAGGTCGTGCAGGACGAAGGCCACCCGCTCCGACGGAGTCAGGCGGTCGAGGACGACGTGCAGCGCCGCACCCATTGAGTCCGCGAGCACCGCCTCCTCGGAGGGGCCCGGCTCGACGGAGGCGCGGTCGATGGACGCGCCGTCGGGGCGCTCCGGGTCGCCGGGCTCGAGCGGTCGCGGCACCGCCGCCTTGAGCCGGTCGAGGCACAATCGCGTGACGACGGTCGTGAGCCAGGCGGGCAGCGAGTCGATGCCCGCCTTGTCCGCGCGCGCGAGGCGCAGCCAGGCCTGCTGGACGATGTCCTCGGCCTCCGCATGATCCCCCAGGAGGCGCCCGGCGATCCGGACGAGACGGGGTCGCTCGCGCTCGAAGCTCGTCACCACGTCCACGCCCGTCACCCTCTCAGCCCACGCACGCTCCCACAATAAGGAAAAACCGTCAAAGCACCGGCCCGGTCGGCGACATCCGGCGATGATGAGACCGGCTACGGAGGCGACGCCGCTCGCCCGTCGCCACCGGCCGGGTCACGCCGGCGCCGCCCACCACAGACCGGCCGCCCCCTGACGGGGAGCCGTCGACAGCAAAGGACGAACAATGGGAAGTCTCGCCACGCTCGCCGCCGGATCCGCCGAGTTCGCACTCGACTCGGGCTCCACTCTCGCCGACATGGGGACGAGCCTGCCGTCGCTGGCGCTGTCCTTCCTCGCCGCGTTGCTCGACGGCATCGCCGTCGACCTGGTGGCCAGCGTCGCCGACTGACGAGCAGGACCGAGGCTTGACTGGACGAGATAAGAAGCGCATCATCTTCAGCGGGGGATGTGTGTGAGTTATCTCACAATCGGTTTCGTCAGGCCGGACGCGGCGTCCGGCTGCCAGCCCCCCACCCTCACAGAAAGGGGCACCACCATGGGCAGCCTCGGAGTATTCGCAGAAGGTTCAGCTGCTTTCGGACTCAACTCGGGATCGACCGTGGCAGATGCCGCGACCAACCTGCCGTCCTTTTTCCTCGGACTCCTCGACTTCCTCGGCATCATGACCTCCGCCGACCTCACGGCGAGTGTCGCCTGACCGGCTCGGCCTGGGGGGAAGCAGGAACGAGAGCGAGATCCGACATCGGAGAAGCCGCCGACCGCGAGGTCGGCGGCTTCTCTCGTCTGCCTGCGAAGTGGGCGGACCGGGACGCGGGGTCGCCTCTCGGCGAGGGGCGCAACGCGGCTCCAGTCGAACGGAACTCCGCGAGGGCTGTGTGAGTGAGCCCGGGGGACACTGCCGCATCCCGATCCGCCCAGTAGAACCACGACGGTGCCAGATCTGTTCCCGCACACCGTCCGAGAGCTCCGCCACACTCCCCGGCGCCGCCTTTCACCGTCGCCGCCGGGTCCGCGTCAGGCGTACTGCTGCACGATCCGGCGCTTGACCAGCTTCCCGGTGGGCGTGCGGGGCAGCTCGTCGACGAGGTCGAGACCGCGGGGGATCTTGAAATCGGAGATCTTCCCCCGCAGGGAGTCGAGGATCTCCTGCGCGAGGCCCGGGTCGTCAGCGCGGTCCGCGGCGGGCACGACCACGGCGTGGACGCGCTCCCCCATCTCCTCGTCCGGCAGTCCGATCACGGCGACGTCCTCGACGGCCGGATGCAGGACGAGCGCGTTCTCGATCTCCTGCGGGTAGATGTTCACCCCGCCGGAGATGATGGTGAACGCTTTGCGGTCCGTGAGGTACAGGAAGCGGTCCTCGTCGAGGTATCCGACGTCGCCGAAGGTCGCCCACGTGGGATGGTCGGGGTGGCGCACGGACGCCGTCTTCTCCGGATCGCCGTGATAGGCGAAGCCGCCCTCGTCGTTCTGCCAGTAGATGGTCCCGATCTCGCCGGCCGGCAGCTCGTTGCCCTCGTCATCGCAGATGTGGGCGA
Source organism: Dietzia papillomatosis NBRC 105045 (assembly GCF_001570845.1). NCBI lineage: Bacteria > Bacillati > Actinomycetota > Actinomycetes > Mycobacteriales > Dietziaceae > Dietzia > Dietzia papillomatosis. Next base: position 34,748 of record NZ_BCSL01000034.1, read on the forward strand.
TGCCCTTGAGCCCGTCCCGTCCCACCGATCCGGGGCGCTCGAGTGCCTCCTGCGAGTTGATGAACGTGATGCCCATGCCCTCGGTCGCCGAGTAGTACTCGTGGATCACCGGCCCCCACCACTCGATCATGCGGCGCTTGACCTCGGGCGGGCACGGCGCGGCGGCGTGGATGGCGTGGGTCAGGCTCGACAGGTCGTACCTGGCTCGGGTCTCCTCCGGCAGCTTGAGCATGCGCACGAACATCGTCGGCACCCACTGCGAATGCGTCACCTTGTATGCCTCGATGAGCCGCAGCGCCTCCTCCGCGTCGAAGCGGTCCATGAGCACCACGGTCCCGCCGACGGAGTTGACCACGCCGCAGAAGCGCAGTGGGGCCGCGTGGTACAGCGGCGCCGGGCACAGGTAGACGCTGTCGGCGTCGAAGCCGTAGAGGAAGCTGAAGACCGGCGTGTAGTGGTCGGCCACCTCGTCGATCTGCCCCTCCGGCGGGTCCACGCGGACGCCCTTGGGCCGGCCGGTGGTGCCCGACGAGTAGAGGAAGTCGTGACCGCGCGGCTGATCCGCCGGAGGCTCGGTCGACTTGCCTTCGAGCAGCGATCGGTAGTCGTCGAACCCCTCGAGCGCGCCGCCGAACACGACCCGGTGCTCGACGCCCGGGTGGGCCTCCGGGGTGAGGTCGACGTGATCGGCGACCGGCGCGGAGACGAACAGGGCGCGGGCACCGCAGTCGCCGATGATGTACGACGACTCGTCCGGGGTCAGGTGATGGTTGATCGCGGCGATGTACAGGCCGGTCCGCAGGGCCGCCCAGTAGATCTCGAGCATCTCGAGCGTGTTGTCCGAGACCACGGCGATCGTCTCGCCGGGGCGAAGCCCCCAGTCATCGACGAGGACGTGCGCGAGCTGGGCCGAGCGGGCCTCCAGCTCGGCGTACGTGATCTGCTCACCCGTTGCGGGACGGATCACGGCGGGCTTGTCCGGGGTGGTGGCGGCGAAGGTTCCTGGATACATGTCCAGAGCGTATGTGTGATCTACAACACTGTCGGCTCTTTTGGCTCTCTGATCTTTCGCTGCCACCGCGCGCCGCGTTCCGGCGCCGTGCGGACCCACTCGAGGATCAGACGAGCAGCTCCTACCACTCCGGCCAGGGCGACGATCACGAAGACGAGTTCGCCCACGGCCACGGCCAGTCCGCCGATCGCAAAGGTCACCAGCACCGTCACTATCAGGGCGACCTCGACTGCTCGATTGGTCGCGAGCCGTTCGCCGGACCGGAGCCCCTGCTCGAAAGCGTGCTTCTGAGCCGCATCCGCTCGCGCGCGCTCGTCCTCGAGAGTCGCCTGCGCCCGGCTCAGTTCTGCTTCGACGGTTCGACACCGCGCTCTCGACTGTGCCAACCTACGCTTGACCTCCTCGAGCTCGGTCGGCTCCCCGGCCACCCGGGTCCCCGGGCTCTTGATCCCGGTAACCCTGGGGACCGAGCGGGAGCAAAGCTCGCGAAACGCCCACCCGAGCCCTTCTCCGAGCGAGCTCGGAGTGCCCCGCGACCCTCTTGCCGCGCAGTCGATCGCGAGCCGGTCACTCTCGTGCCCGATGGCCGTGAAGACGGGCATCGGCATGTCATGTACCGCCTTGACCACCTCGAGTGAGTGAAACGGCCAGAGATCGGACCACGGCCCCCCACCCCGGACGATGCACACGGCGTCGGCCCGGCTCTCGGGCACCTCATCCCGCAGAACCCGGACCAACTCGTCCGCCACACCGGCCCCCTCTAGCCTGAACGGGACGTGGACCAACTGGGGGCGGGGGAACTTCTCCGCACCCTTCCGCTTCGCGGTGCTCCAGAATGCGGCGCAGAAGTCCTCGTACGCCCGAGAGCTCTTACCGGTCACCACCGCGATACGGGACGGGGGTCGGTCGAGGGTCAGCTTCTGTCTCGTTTCCGAGGGGCTGAGTCGATCCGGGGGGATCCCGAGATCCTCGAGCGTCGACGGAAGACGATTTAACTGCGCCTGGAGGCTGCCGACCGCGTCGAAGTCATTGATGTACACGCCGGTGGCGCTGACCTGGATGGAGGTCCTCCGCACCTCGGCCGTGCCTATCACCACGACGCATCGGCCATCGGCGAGGCACTCCTCCAGAGGGTGACTCCACCTCGACTCCAGCCCCTGCCGGATTCTCCAGATCTGGTTGGCCGGGATCCAGACGCGGACCACATCTGGACAGTCCGAATCTCTCCCACAGAGATCGAACGAGACATAGTGGGCGTCGACCCGTGCGTTCCGGCATTCGCCCTCGACCTTCACCGGTTCGGCGGCGAGGGCTCGCCCCAGCGTCTCGCACAACTCGCGCGGATCGACCGCTCTGGTCCCGACTCGTGTCACTTCTTCCCTCTCGCCTCGGTTGTCACCGCGAACATAGGCGAGTGGTCCGACAAGCGGGGCGGGCAAGGGAGTCAGCCCAGGACGACCGGGCAGGTCAGGAGTACATGCGCGGGTGCAGCTTGCCGATGTACGGCAGATCGCGGTACCGCTCGGCGAAGTCCAGGCCGTAGCCCACCACGAACTCGTTGGGGATGTCGAAGCCGATCTCGAGGATGTCGAGATCGGCCTTCACCGCGTCGGGCTTGCGCAGCAGGGTGACGATCTCCAGCGAGCGCGGGTTGCGGGTCTTGAGGTTGCGCATCAGCCACGACAGGGTGAGGCCGGAATCGATGATGTCCTCGACGATGATCACATCGCGGTCGGCGATGTCGCGGTCCAGGTCCTTGAGGATCCGCACGACGCCCGAGGAGCTGGTGGACGAGCCGTACGAGCTGACGGCCATGAACTCCATCTCGGACGGGATGGGCAGCGCGCGGGCGAAGTCGGAGACGAAGATCGCGGCGCCCTTGAGGACGGCGATCAGCACGACCTCCTTCTCGACATCCGCGTAGCGCTCGCCGACGGTGGCGGCCATCTCGGCGATCCGCTCCCGGATCGCGTCTTCATCGAGGAGTACGGACTCGATCTCGTCCGCGTACTTGTCCGTGGTCATCTACGTCCCCGCTCCGCTCGCCCGGTCGATCTCCAGGACCACTTTTCCATGCCGACGCCGGGCGACCAACCTGGCCGTCGGGCCCACCCCGCGCGTCCCTGCGGGTCCGGTGCCCCCGACCGCGACGCCGCCCTGTCCGCGCCAGTCCGTGACGAGCGCGGCCACCGCCGTCAGGTGCGCGTACGTCGGGGAGATGACCCCCCGGGACAGCAGCCAGCGGCGCAGGACCCGGGTGAGCACGGCGGTCGACAACCGCTCCAGTCGGCTCACGTCCAGTGCGCCGTCGTCGCCGACGGGAACGGCCCCGGCGAGGCGGTCGAGCTCGTCGTCGTCGACCCTCGCCAGTTCCGCGGTGCGCGCCAGGCCCTCGGCGACCCCACCCCCCAGGACGTCCTCGAGCAGCGGCAGCACCTCGCGGCGCACCCGCACGCGCGTGTACGTCGGGTCGGTGTTGTGCGGGTCGTCCCACCAGGTCAGGCCGAGGCCACGGCAGGCGGCGCGGGTGTCGGCGGCGCGCACGCCGAGCAGGGGGCGGCCCCACGGCGCGTCCCACGCGGCCATTCCGCGCAACGACCGCGCGCCGGAGCCGCGCCCCAGGCCGAGCAGGACGGTCTCGGCCTGGTCGTCGAGGGTGTGGGCGAGCAGGACGGGTCGGTCGCGGCGCGCGGCGTCGAGCGCGGCGTACCGCGCGGTGCGGGCGGCGGCCTCGGGGCCGGAACCGTCGGAGTCGACGACGACGACGAGGACCTCCGCCGCCGTCCCGAGCCCGCGGGCCGCGGCGGCCGCGCGACGGGCGACCTCGTCGGACCCGGGCTGCAGGCCGTGGTCCACCACGAGCGCCGTCACGTCGGCGAACTCGGCGGCGGCCGCGGCGGTCAGGGCCAGCGAGTCGGCGCCCCCGGACAGGGCCACGCACACCTCGTCACCGACCTCGGGGTGGGCGCGTCGGAACGCCCGCACGGCGGCGCGCACCGTCCACGCGGCGCCGGTCCAGGCCCCGCTAGCGGCAGCCACAGGTCCGCAGCTCGGCGGCGATGCGGTCAAGGACCGGGCGCGCGACCGAGGGGTCGGTACCGGAGGACAGCAGGGCGAAGCTCATGGACCGCCCGTCCGCGCTGGTCACCGTGCCCGCCAGCGCGCTGGTGCCGCTGAGGGTCCCGGTCTTGGCCCGCACCCAGCCGGCGCCCGCCTCCGCCGGGCCGGTGAAGCGGTCGGCGAGCGTGCCCGAGCCCGCGGCCACGGGCAGGGTGTCGAGCAGGTCGCGCATCTCGCGGGTCGCGTCGGGGGCGGCCGCCGTGCGCAGGACGTCGGTGAGCGCGGCCGCGGACAGGCGGTTGCCGGAGCTCATCCCGGAGCAGTCGTCCAGGCGCACGCCCGTCATGTCCAGGCCGTGCTCGGCGAGGGTGTCGACCACCGCGGCGGTGCCCTGGGCGAAGCCCGCCGGCCGGTCGGGATCCCGCTCGAGCGCGACCTCGCGGCAGATGGTCTCGGCCAGGACGTTGTCCGAGTACACCAGCATCGAGCGCACCCGCTCGGTCAGCGGCGCCGACGACACCCGGCCCAGCTCCCCGCCCGTCTCCACGGCGGTCTCCGAGACCTTGACCCGCTCCGGGTCCACGCCCAGCTCGCGCGCCAGGGCGCGCCCGGCGGCCAGCGCGGGCTCGGTCGAGCGGGGCGAGTACTCGTCCGCCGGGTCCAGGCGCCCGGCGTCGAGCATCCACGCGTCCACCGGCGCCACGTTGCCGGCCGCGATCTCCGCGGGCACCCAGTTCGGCCCCATCCGCGGTCCGGTGTACGGGCCGGGGGCCACGACGATCCGCGCGGGCGTCATCCCGGCGGCGCGCACCACGTCGGCGGCCTGGACGACGGTCGCCGCGCCCGGGAACAACGGCCCCGGCTTCGCCCCGCCTGACATGGTCGGATCGCCACCCGGGACCACGACGAGGGTGTCCGGCTCGGCGCCCCGCGCCAGGGTGGTGTCGACCCTGGCGTCCGGCGGCAGCTGGAGCATGGCGGCGACCGCGGTGAGCAGCTTGGTGGTGGACGCCGGGACCTTGGCCTCGCGCGGGCGGACCTCCCACAGCACCTGTCCGGTGGCGTCGTCGACGACGCTGGCGGTGAGGTCGCCGACCGCGGGGTCCTGGGCGAGCGGGGTCAGGATCCGCTTGAGCGCGGCCGGGTCGGGCATCGGGGCCGAGCCGTCGGCCGGCAGCAGGCCGGGATTCACGTCGTAGGCGGCGTCAGAGGAGGTGTCCCCGATGAGTCCGCCGCGCTGGTCGACGTCGGTGACCAGGGCCGCCGCCACGAGTCCGGCGACGAGGACGGCGACGACGACGAGCACGACACCCGCCCGCCACACGAGCCCGCGCCCGCGCCACACTCCCCGCTCGGTCACTCGACCCACTTCCCGGACGCCCGCACGTCCACCGCACCTGTCCATGTCGCCTGCTGCCGCCCCACG
>NZ_BCSL01000035.1:0-37645 GCF_001570845.1 Dietzia papillomatosis NBRC 105045
CCGGCGGTCGAGTGCGTAGAGGCGGGGTGGACCACAGGTGGGGGTGGCGTGGGTCACGGAATCACAACAACCTGTCACACGCTGTCCCACGCGTACGGTGACCTGTTTTTCTCACCTACCCTTAAGGCGATCCCACCGAACAGTCGGGAGTGCCCCTCATGGCCGATGCCATCGACCTCACCGCCCCTCGTTACCGGCAGGACCTCGTCACGGAAGTCGACGGTCCGGACGACGACCCGTTCCTCGAGGTGTCCGTCGCCGAGACCGTGGTGCTGGACGAGAACGGCGCGGACCGCGGGGTGCCGGAACTCCGGCTGCGCACCGGGGCGGACGGCATCACGCTCACCGACCGCGACCAGATCCTCCAGCTCCAGGCGATCATCAACCGGGCCGTCAACCAGTGGCGGACCTCCGCGTCGCATCTGGCCTGACGCCGCGGCGCGATCGGCCCGGCTGCACTACTCGACCCGGATCCCCGCCTCGCCGATGAGGGCGAGCCCGACGCCCAAAACCTGTTCGGGTGAGATCAGCGCGCCCCGCAGCGCCGAGGCCCCACGCAGGTCCTCGAGGTCCGCGCCGCGCATATCCGCGGCCGTGACGCTCGCCCGCTCCACGGTCGCACCGCGCAGGTCGGCCCCCTCGGTGGTGAGGTCGGCGATCTGTGCCTCGAGCAGGTCGGCCTGACGGCAGCGGGTCGCGGCGAGGCGCACCCGCTGCAGTCGCGCCATCCGCAGGTTGATCATGTCGGCGTGACAGTCCTCGAACGTCACGTCGGTCAGGCGCGCGTCGGACAGGACGATCCCGGTCAGTCGGCAGCCGACGAACCGCACCCGGGTGAGGTTGGCCCCGTCGGCGACGAGTCCGGACAGGTCGCACCCGCTGAGCGTCACGTCGGTGAGTCGGAGGCCGTCGGCGCGGGCGCCGCTGAGCCGCAGGTCGTCGAGCACGGATTCGCGGATCTCCATCCCGCCCATCGCGACGGCGCCCTCCTCTGGGCCGGGTACGTGCTCGGCGCCGGCCAGGACTCCGTCCCACAGGCCGTCGGGCTCCACGTCCGCAAGGGGCGGGCCGAGCTGGTCGCGCCGGGGGAGCGCGGGGGCGGCAGGGGGACGGGGAGAGCTCGAGCGACGACGCAACGGTGGGGCCACGGGCGTCAGCCTAGGCCGCGCCGTCCGCGCCGTCCGCGCCGTCCGCGGCGGCCGTAGCGGCTGCAGCGCCGGCCGGGCCTCCCGGGTCGCGGGCGACAGGAGTAGGCTCGACCCGGCGATAGACAGATCGGTCTATCTGCAGTGATTGAGAGGTGAGGCCATGAGTCTGCGCGAGGCGTTCGCTTTCCCCGAGGTCGTCAACGACTATGCCGCCCGCTGCACCGCCGCCCTCGTGGTGACCCTCGCGGTGGTCACGATCGTCGTGCCGTCGCCCGCCCGGATCTGGCTCGCCGGGGCGTTGGTAGTCGGCTTCGCGCTGCGGGTGGCGGGCGGCCCGCGGTACTCGCCGTTCGGCCGGCTCTCCGTGCACGTGCTCGCCCCGCGGGTCAGTGCGGAACCCAAGCTGGTCTCCGGCGCGCCCAAGCGGTTCGCCCAGACCATCGGCCTGGTGATGTCGTCGGTCGCGTTCGGGCTGTTCCTCGGCGGACTGACCACGGCGGGGATCACGGTGCTCGGCGTGCTGGTGCTGGCCGCCCTCGCGGAGGCGGCGCTCGGCTTCTGCCTGGGCTGCTGGATGTACGGGCGGCTCCAGCGTGTCGGCCTCATCCCGGACGACGCGTGCGTGGACTGCGCTGACATCTGGGCCCGGCCCGGGATGACCGCCCGGAGCTGAGGCGCCGCGGCGGCACGCGATCGTGTCCTCGCCGCGACCGGCCCGCCGCCGCCCCGCGTTAGTGTGGGCCCATGAGCACTCCCGCTGACGGCACCGCCTCCGACCGCCCCGACGACCGGTCCGGCGACCGCGACTTCGAGAAGCGCTACGACACGTGGGCCCAGCAGGAGGGGGTCCGCGGGTACCCGGGCTCCGACGTCGGCGACACGCAGTACGGCGCAGGCCAGTACGGTGATCCGCAGTACGGCGCGGGGCAGTTCGATCCGGCGCAGTACGGCGCGCAGCCGGGCTACGGGACCCAGCCGTACGCGCAGCCCTATGTCCAGCCCTATGACATGCAGCAGTACGGGATGCCGCAGTACGGCCAGCCCGGTCAGCCCTACGCCCAGCAGTACGGTGCGATGCAGCCCTACGGCCAGTACCCGCCGGCCGCCCGTAAGGACCCGGCGCTGATGCTCGTGGCCTCGCTGCTCATCCCCGGGCTGGGCACGATGCTCAACGGTCGGGTCGGCAGGGGCGTCGGAATCCTGGCGGGTTACGGCGTGGGCGTGCTGCTCTCGGTGGTCCTCATCGGGCTGCCGATCATGTTCGGGTTCTGGGTGTGGGGGATGGTCGACGCCTATCAGGGGGCGAAGGATCACAACGCCCGCCACGGTCTGCCCTGATCGCGGGCCGGCCGCCGCGGGTCCTCGCCGTCGTCATCCCACCCGCGTGCTCCGCGCCGTTCCGTAACCTGGTCGCATGACAGCGACCGAGATCCCCACCACCGACGCGCCTCGCCCCTCGGGCCTGGACCTGCGGTACGTCGACACGGACGTTCGGCCACAGGACGACCTGTACCAACACGTCAACGGCACGTGGATCCGTGACCACGTGATCCCCGCGGACCGGCCGATCGACGGCGCGTTCCTCGCGCTGCGCGACCTGTCCGAGGAGCGGGTACGCGACATCATCACCGACGCCCCGGTCGACTCCCGGATCGGCGCGTTCTACGCCTCGTTCATGGACACCGATGCGGTGGAGGCGGCGGGCGTCGAGGCGCTGGCACCCGACCTGGCCGAGGTCGACGGCGCCGGAGACGCGGACTCCCTCGCGCTGGCGATGGCGCGGCTCGAGAAGGTCGGCGTCGGCGGGCTCATCGGCGCCTACGTCAACAACGACGCCAAGAACTCCACCGAGTACATCCTCTACCTGGTGCAGTACGGCATCGGACTGCCCGACGAGTCCTTCTATCGTGAGGACCAGTACGCGCAGATCCGCGAGCAGTATACGGAGCACATCGCGCGGATGCTCGAGTTGGCCGAGCTCGCGGACGCCACCGCGGCCCGCGAGAGCGCCGAGCGGATCCTGGCGCTGGAGACGCGCATCGCCGCCGCGCACTGGGACGTCGTGGCCCGTCGCGACGCGGACAAGACCTACAACCCCGTGACCTGGGACGAGCTGCCGACGCTGGCCCCCGGCTTCCCCTGGCACGACTGGGCCCGCGAGCTCGGCGGCACCGAGGAGACCTTCGGTCGGCTCGTCGCCATGCAGCCCGACTTCCTCACCGCGGTGGCCGGGCTCTGGGCCGGTGAGCCGCTCGAGACGTGGAAGGAGTGGCTGCGCTGGCGGATCGTCTCCTCCCGCGCGCCGTACCTGCCCACGGCGCTGGTCGAGGAGAACTTCCGTTTCTACGGCACCGTCATGTCCGGGACCGAGGAGATCAAGGCCCGCTGGAAGCGTGGCGTCGGCGCGGTCGAGGCCGCCCTCGGCGAGGAGGTCGGCAAGGAGTACGTGGCCCGCCACTTCCCGCCCGGCCACAAGGCGCACATGCAGGAACTGGTCGCGAACCTCACCGCCGCGTACCGCTACTCGATCAGCAGGCTGCCGTGGATGACCCCGGCCACCCGCGAGCGCGCGCTCGACAAGCTCGAGGCGTTCGTGCCGAAGATCGGCTACCCCGACAAGTGGCGGGACTACTCGGCGCTCGAGGTCCGCGCCGACGACCTCCTGGGCAACGTCCGCCGCTCCGCTCAGTTCGAGCACGAGTACGAGCTCGGCAAGCTGGGCGGGCCCGTCGACCGCGATGAGTGGCACATGACGCCGCAGACCGTCAACGCCTACTACAACCCGGTCATGAACGAGATCGTCTTCCCGGCCGCGATCCTGCAGCCGCCGTTCTTCGACGCCGACGCCGACGACGCCGCCAACTACGGGGCGATCGGCGCGGTCATCGGCCACGAGATCGGCCACGGCTTCGACGACCAGGGATCGAAGTACGACGGCGACGGCAACCTGGTCGACTGGTGGACCGATGACGACCGCGAGGCGTTCGGGACCCGCGTGGAGGCGCTGATCGCCCAGTACGAGGGCCTCACCCCGGACGGCCTGGACCCTGCCAAGGACCACGTGAACGGGGCCTTCACGGTGGGGGAGAACATCGGCGACCTGGGCGGCCTGACGATCGCGCTGCTGGCCTACCGGTTGGCGCAGAGTTCGGACGGCGAGCCGGCGCAGGGGCCGGACGTGGGGCCGGAGATCGACGGGATGACCGGGATCCAGCGGCTGATCACGTCGTGGGCGATCGTGTGGCGGACCAAGACCCGAGCCGAGGAGGCCGCCCGGCGGCTCGCCGTGGACCCGCACTCGCCGCCGGAGTTCCGCTGCAACCAGGTGGTGCGTAACCTCGACGACTTCCATGAGGCCTTCGGCGTGACCGATGCGGACGGGCTGTGGCTGGCACCTGAGGAGCGGGTGAGCATCTGGTAAGCCCTCTCGGGGGCGATCCCGCTCCGTTCTGCCAGGGGACGCGTACGGTGAGAGTCGTCACCTGATCTTGGCGCTGGTCACAGCGCGGGACGCGGCGACCGTTGCGCCCGCCTCGGCCGTGAGGAGGAACGGGGTACCGATGTCAGACACTCTCGTGCCGCCCGGGCGGGCGGTCACCGCTGCGGACGCTCCCGCCATCCGGCGGTCGTTCGGACTCTCCTGGCAGGAGATGTTCACCACGACCGATCACAAGAAGATCGGCCTGATGTACATCACCACCTGCCTGGTCTTCTTCTCGATCGGCGGCCTCATGGCGCTGCTCATCCGGGCGGAGCTGTTCTTCCCGGGCATGCAGTTCCTGTCGAACGAGCAGTACAACCAGCTGTTCACCATGCACGGCACCGTGATGCTGTTGTTCTACGGCACGCCGATCGTCGTGGGGTTCGCCAACTACGTCATGCCGCTGCAGATCGGTTCTCCGGACGTGGCGTTCCCGCGCCTCAACGCCACGGGGTTCTGGCTGTTCGCGCTGGGCGGCGTCGTCCTGCTCACCGGCTTCATCACTCCCGGTGGCGCGGCATCGTTCGGTTGGACGATGTACATGCCGCTCGCGGACAAGATCCACTCCCCGGGCGTGGGCGCGGATCTGTGGATCCTCGGGGTGGCGATCGGTGGCATCGGCACGATCCTCGGCGCCGTCAACTTCGTCACCACCATCATCTGCCTACGCGCGCCCGGCATGACGATGTTCCGGATGCCGATTTTCACGTGGAATATCCTCGTCACGTCGGTGCTGATCCTGCTCATCTTCCCGCTGCTGACCGCGGCTGCGATGGGCGTGTTCTACGACCGCACGTTCGGCGGCCGGATCTACGCCCCGGCTAACGGCGGGGCGATCCTGTGGCAGCACCTGTTCTGGTTCTTCGGTCACCCCGAGGTGTACGTCCTCGCGCTGCCGTTCTTCGGGATCATCACCGAGATCCTCCCGGTGTTCTCCCGGAAGCCGCTGTTCGGCTACGCCGGCCTGGTCTTCGCGACCCTGGCCATCGCCGCGCTGTCCATGAGCGTGTGGGCGCACCACATGTTCGCCACCGGCGCGGTGCTGCTGCCGTTCTTCTCGTTCATGACGTTCCTCATCGCCGTGCCCACGGGTGTGAAGTACTTCAACTGGATCGGCACCATGTGGCGCGGGAAGATCACCTTCGAGACGCCGATGCTCTTCGCCCTGGGCTTCCTGGTGTCGTTCCTGTTCGGCGGGCTGACCGGCATCATGCTCGCGGCGCCGCCGATCGACTTCCACGTCCACGACTCGTACTTCGTGGTGGCGCACTTCCACTACGTCCTGTTCGGCACCGTCGTGTTCGCCACCTTCGCGGGGATCTACTTCTGGTTCCCCAAGATGACCGGCCGCATGCTGGACGAGCGGCTGGGCAAGTGGCACTTCTGGCTGACGTTCATCGGCTTCCACACCACGTTTCTGGTCCAGCACTGGTTGGGTAACCAGGGTTTCCCCCGCCGGTACGCCGACTACCTGGATTCGGACGGATTCACCGTCCTCAACCAGATCTCGTCCGTCGGCTCGTTCCTCCTGGGCATCGCGATGGTGCCGTTCATCTGGAACATCATCTCCAGTTGGCGCTACGGCGAGATCGTCACTGTCGACGATCCGTGGGGTGCGGGCAACTCCCTGGAGTGGGCCACCTCGTCCCCGCCGCCGCGCCACAACTTCGCGAGCCTGCCGCGCATTCGCTCCGAGCGCCCCGCGTTCGAGCTGCACTACCCGCACATGAGCGATCGGATGCGCGAGGAGGCGCATGTCGGCGGCAGCCGCAATGCGGAGGACCCGAACGCACCCAAGGACGTGCCGGAGCGGGGACCGTCTCCGCAGGACAGGTAAGACGCCCCGGCGCCACGTGATTGGCCCGCCCGCCACGTGACCCGCCGGGGCGCCCGGGTCGTCGCATAGGGTCACGTTCCATGACGATCCGGGTCGTGGAGTGGTCGACGGGGTACCTCGGGCGGATGGCGGTCGAGGGGATCGATGCCCGGCCCGAGCTCAAGCTGGTGGGCGTGTTCGTCTCCGACCCGGCCAAGGTCGGACAGGACGCGGGCCGCCTGGCCGGGCTGGGCCGCGACCTGGGCGTCGCCGCCACCGATGACGCCGCCGCGCTGCTCGCCCTGGAGCCCGACGCCGTCGTCTACACCGCGGAGACCGAGACCCGGTTCATGGAGGCCATCGAGGACTTCCACCGGTTCCTGCGCGCGGGGATCGACGTCATCGCCTCCGGGCCGGTGCTGCTGCAGTTCCCGCACGGCACCATCCCGGAGGACATGATCACCGCGCTGGACGCCGCCGGGCGCGAGGGCGGCGCGACACTGCACGTCAACGGCATCGATCCCGGCTTCGCCAACGACGTGCTGCCGCTGGTCATGACGAGCCTCTCCCGGCGGATCGACCACATCCGGGTGGGCGAGATCGCCGACTACTCCGTCTACCACCAGGGCGAGACCATGCGTCGGCTCTTCGGCTTCGGGCAGCCGATGGACACCCTGCCGCCGCTGCTGCGGCCCGGGATGCTCGCCGCCGGCTGGGGGTCGGTGGTCCGGCAGCTCGCCGCAGCGCTCGACGTCACCCTCGACGAGCCGCTGGTCGAGCGGCACGAGCGTCTGCCCGCCGACCGGGACCTGTCGCTCCTCGCGTGCGAGGTGCCCGAGGGGACGCAGGCGGCGCTGCGGTTCGAGGTGGTCGGACAGGTCGACGGCGAGGACCGCATCGTGCTGGAACACGTCACCCGCACGGCCCACGATCAGGCCCCCGACTGGCCGCGGCCCGATCACGGCGACGGCTGCTACCGCGTCGAGATCTCCGGCGACCCGGCGATGCGGATCGAGTTCGGTCACCACGCCGAACACGGCGACCACAACGAGTCCGGCATGCGGGTCACCGCGATGCGGCTGGTCAATTCCGTCGAGGCGGTCGTCGCCGCGGAGCCGGGCCTCGTCTACGCCAAGGACCTGCCGATGATCACGGGCCGTGGCTTAATGAGCAGATGACGCTCCTGCGCGCTGTCGCGGTGGCGGCCCTCGTCGTCGTCGCCACCGCCCCGGCCACCTCCACGGCCGCACCCTCCTCCACGGCCGCGCCCACCTCCACGGCCGCGCCCACCTCCACGGCCGCACCCACCGCCGCCGGCGTCCCGTGGCGCTGGTGGGACGGCGCCGTTCACCAGCTCACGCACGGCCTCGCCGACCCGCCGGGTCTCAATCGCGACGACTGCCGACCGACCGCCGAGCGGCCCGAGCCGGTGATCCTGGTCCACGGCACCGGGCTCAACGGCGGCAACTCGTGGGCGACCGTCGGCGCGGCGCTGGCCGCGGAGGGGTTCTGCGTGTGGGCGCCGACCGTCGGGGCGCTGCCCGGACTGGGCGCCGCCGGCGGCCTGGACTCGCTCACCGGGGCGTCCGCACCGCAGCTCGCCGCGGAGATCGACCGGGTGCGCGCGCTCACCGGCGCCGCCGAGGTCGACCTGGTCGGGCACTCGCAGGGAGCGATCATCGCCTCGTTCGTCGCCGCCACCGCGCGGGCCGACTCGGTGCGGACAGTCGTCACACTGGGCGCCGATCCCGCGCGGTCGGGCGAGGGACCGCCGGAGTTCGTCACCGACCTGCTCGGCGTGCTTTCCGCCGAGACCGCCGAACGTGACGCGGAGGCGACCCTGGCCTGGCTGGGTGACGAGGGGGTGCCGTTCGCGCGCGGTGTGCGCTACGTCGCTGTGTCGTCCGATTACGACGAGCTCACCGGTCCGGTGGTCGCGCCGCAGGTGCCGGACTTCGTCGACCTGCGGGTGGCCCGACTGCAGGACGGGTGCGAGGCCGACCGATCAGGGCATCTCACCGTCCTGGCCTCTCCGCGCGCGGTGGATCTGGTGGTCGATGCGCTGGGTGGGCCGCTACGCAGTGGGCACGGAGGGCCGGGCGACGGCGCGGACCTCGACGTGCCCCCGCCCCGATGCGTGCTCGCGGACCAGCTCGTGGGCGTGCTCGCGCCCGTCCCGCCCCGCTGATCAGGCCCGCCCCCGCAGCCGCTCCCCGGCATGGCGTCTCGCGCGCTCCGCGGGGTGGGCGAGACGCCATGGCGAGGGGCGGCTGCCGTCGCGGCGTACCGGGGCACCTGCGAGACGCCATGGAGAGGGGCGGCTGTGGCCCGGGCGAGCTGGCGCTCAGTCGATGCGGTCGCCGGTCTCGACGTCGAACGCGTCGACCTCGGCGTCAATGTGGCGCACCCGGATCGTCTCGCCGACGCTCGTGCCGTGGCCGCGGTCGAGCCGGATGGCGATGCGCTCGCCGTCGGCCGTGTGCCCGTAAGCGAACGCCTCGGCACCCAGCTCCTCCACCAGATCGACCGTCAGCTCCAGCCCGGGTTCGCCGGCGCCGACCAGCCGCAGGGCCTCGGGGCGAGCGCCCAGGATGATGCGGTCGCGGCCGCCGAGGGAGGCGGGGACGGCGATCTCGGCGTCGCCGATGCGTGCCCGGCCGTCGGTGACCGGGACCTCGATGAGGTTCATGGCGGGCGTGCCGATGAAGCCGGCGACGAACGCGTTGACGGGCCGGTCGTACAGTTCTCGGGGCGAGGCGACCTGCTGCAGGATGCCCTTGTCGAGCACGGCCACGCGGGTCCCCATGGTCATGGCCTCGACCTGGTCGTGCGTGACGTACACGGTGGTCACGCCGAGCCGACGCTGCAGCCCGGCGATCTCCCCGCGGGTCGACACGCGCAGTTTGGCGTCGAGGTTGGACAGGGGTTCGTCCATGCAGAAGACCTTGGGGCGGCGCACGATCGCCCGGCCCATGGCCACGCGCTGCCGCTGGCCGCCCGACAGCTGGGACGGCTTGCGGTCGAGCAGGTCCTCGAGCTGGAGGATCCGGGCGGCCTCCTCCACCTGCCGGCGGGTGTCGGTCTTGTTGACGCCGGCGTTGCGCAGGGCGAAGCCCATGTTCTGCGCGACGGTCATGCTGGGGTAGAGCGCGTAGTTCTGGAACACCATGGCCACGTCGCGGTCGCGGGGGGCGACGCCGGTCATGTCCCGGTCGTCGATGAGGACGCGGCCCTCGTCGATCGGCTCCAGCCCTGCGAGCATCCGCAGGCTCGTGGATTTACCGCAGCCGGACGGGCCGACGAGCACGAGGAACTCCCCGTCGGTGACCTCGAGGTCGAGGGCGTCGACGGCCGGGGCCGACTTCTTGTCGAAGCGGCGGGTCGCGTGGTCGAAGCGGACGGTGGCCATCGGGCGCGGATGCTCCTCGGGGAGAACGGACAGGGAAAGCAGCGGCAGGGAGAGAAGGGGCAGGACCGGCCGCCGGGTCGAACCGGCGGCCGGGAGGCCGGCGTCAGCCCTCGAGCTTGGGCAGGATCTGCGAGTCGATGATCTGCGCGGTCTCGTCCTGGACCTGCTGCATGGCCTGGCGGACGTCGGCGCCGCCGAGCACACGGTCGAACGCGCCGCCGATGCGCCGGCCGCCGTTGGGGACCAGCACGCGGGCGTTGTCCTGCGGGCGTGTATGGGCGAGCTGGTCGATCGCGGTGGCGGCCTGCGGGGTCTCGGCGAGGTAGTCCTTGATCTCCTGCGCCTCGCGCGCGGACTTGCGGACGGGCATGTAGCCGGTGCCCTGCGAGAACTTGGCCGTCGACTGGGTGTTGGTGAGGAAGTCGATGAACTTCATGGCGTTGAGCTTGCGCTCGTCCGAGATCCCGGCCGGGATCGCGACGCCGGCGCCGCCGGTGGGGCAGGAGTTCTTCTCCGCCGCGCCGGGCAGGAAGGCGGTGCCGAACTCGAACGCGGCGTTGGTCTTGGCCGAGGCCAGTGAGCCGGTCGAGGCCAGGGCGCAGGCGGCCAGGCCCGAGCCGAACTCGACGATCGAGTCGGCGGAGACCACCAGGAAACCGTCGTCGTTGAGCTGCTTGACGTACTCGACACCGCGGATCGTGTTGTCCTCGGTGAAAGTCGGGGTCCACTCGCGCGAGAAGGCGCCGTCGAAGTCCCAGATGATGTTCTGGCCGGTCCAGTCGATGTAGTTGGAGCCGTCGTACATGGCGATCGCGTGCTTGCCCTCGCCGATCGCGTCCTGGATGCGCGGCGCCCACTCGGCGAACTCGGTCCAGTTCTCGGGCCCACGGTCGGGCAGTCCGGCCGCCTGCCAGACCTCCTTGTTGTAGTAGAACAGCGGCGTGGACCGGGCGAAGGGCACGCCGTAGTTCTCGCCCTCGAGGACGTAGTCGCCCAGCAGGGCGTCGACGAAGTCGCCGGTGTCCACGCCGGCCTCGCTGAACAGCCCGCCGAGAGGGGCGATCTGGTCGTTGAGCGCGAAGTTGAACCAGGTCACGTCGGAGACCACAACGACGTCGGGCAGCTCGCCGCCGGTCAGGGCCGCGTTGAACTTCTGGGCGACCTCCTCGTAGTTCTTGCCGCCGTCGACGAGGTTGACCTTGAGATCGGGGTTCTCGGACTCGAACGCGGCGATGATCTCCTGCTCGAGCTCCTTGGAGCTGCCCGGGTGGTTGGACCAGAAGGTGATGGTGCCGCTGTCGCCGCCGCCGGAGCCCGCGGCACCGCCGTTGCCGGAGTCGGAGTCGGACCCCGTCCCGGCGCACGCGGAGAGGGTGGTGGCTGCGGTGGCGGCGCCGATCACGCCGAGGAAGCCGCGGCGGTTGAGGAGAGTCATGTCTGTGGGTCCTTTCGGGTTGTACTGCCGGCCGTGTGCGGGTCGCGGCGGGTTCGGGGAGGGGTGTCGGCGGGTCAGCCCTTCACCGCGCCGGAGGTGAGGCCCTTGATCATGTGGCGCTGCAGGATCAGGAAGACGATGAGGATCGGGGTGATGGTGAGGACGGTGGCGGCCATGACCATCGGCCAGTCGGTGAACCCTCCGTCGGTGTTGACCAGCCGCGCGAGCCCGACCTGCAGGGGCGCGACGGTGTCGTCGGAGGCGATGAGGAACGGCCAGAGGTACTCGTTCCACTCGTTGACCACGGTGATCAGGGCGAACGCGACCAGCGTCGGCCAGCTCATGGGGAGGACCACACGGAACAGGAGCTTGAGGTGCCCGCAGCCGTCCATCCGCGCCGCCTCGATGATCTCGAACGGCAGCGTGAGGAAGTGGTTGCGCATGAGGAAGGTGCCGAAGGCGACACCGGCCAGCGGGATGATGATGCCCTGGAAGGTGTTGATCCAGCCGAGCTGCGCGATGAACGCGTAGTTGGAGATGACGGTGATCTGGTTGGGCACCATCAGCGCCGCGAGGACCAGCATGAACAGCAGCCCGCGGCCGGGGAACCGGAGGAACACGAACGCGTACGCGCTGATGACGCCGAGGGTGATCTTGACCGCCGCCAGGACGCCGGTGATGACGAGCGAGTTGGTGAAGTACTGCAGGAACGGCACGTCGGCCAGGACCTGCGGGTACGAGTCGGTGGTGATGGGGTCCGGCCACCACACGGGCGGCTGGATGTACACCTGGTTGTCCGGCTTGAGCGAGGTGATGACCACCCAGTACAGCGGCAGCCCGATGATCAGCAGGACGAGGACCATCACCGCGTAGCCGGCGACCTTGGCAGTCCGGGAGCCACCCTGGATCGTGTTCATCGCATGTTCCTGTCCATGACGCGGACCTGCAGGACGGTGATGACCAGGAGGATGAGGAACATGATGGTCGCGACGGTGGCACCGTAGCCGGCGCGGAAGTTCTGGAAAGTCTCCTGATAGACCTGGAACACCATGGTCGTGGTGGCGTTGCCCTGGGGGCCGCCGCGGGTCATCACGTAGATGATGTCGAACACCTGCAGGGAGTTGAGCATGACGGTGATCGACAGGAAGAACGTCGTGGGACGGAGCATCGGCAGGGTGACCCGTCGGAAGGTGGTCCAGCGGCTGGCGCCGTCGATCTCGGCGGCCTCGTAGAGTTCGGCCGGCTTGGCCTGCAGCGCGGCGAGGTAGATGACGAACGAGTACCCGAGGTTCTTCCAGATGTAGGTGATGGTGATCATCGCCAGGGCCCAGTCGGGGTCCTGGTAGAAGTCCGGCACGGGCAGTCCGACCATGGTGAGCAGCGCGGAGACCATGCCGAACCGGGGGTCGAAGATGAACTGGAAGGCCACACCGATCGCCGCGCCCGCGATGACGAACGGCGCGAACACCGCCGACCGGACGAGTCCTCGGCCGACGAGTCGCTGGTCCAGCAGCAGCGCCAACGCCAGTCCGAGGACCATGGAGCCGACCACCGCGGAGATGGTGAACACGCCGGTGTTGCGCAGGATGAGCCAGCTGTCGTCGCGCCCGAACCACTCGACGTAGTTGTCGAACCCGATGAACGTGGAGGTGGGTGACGAGATGTTCCAGTGGAAGAAGCTCAGTCGGACGTTGTCGAGCAGCGGGCGGTAGGTGAACACACCCAGCAGCGCGAGGTTGGGCAGAACCAGCGCGAGGAACAGCGCCTTCTCCCGGAACGCCCCACCGCCCGGCAGCGCCCCACCCGCGCGGAGACGGCGGCGGGCCCGGCCGCGGCCGTCGTCGCGGTCATCGGGTGCGGCCGCCGGGTTCTCGGCGACCGGGGAGGTCGGTGTCTGCACGGTGGGAAGCCTCGTCGTCGATGGTGAACGGACTTTGTCCAGACGATAGACCAGCGGTGACCTGGCGAGGTCGAAACGGTACAAGTGTTGAAAAATGGGGTGGCCCAGCGGATTCCCGGGCAGCTGCGGCCGCCGCGGGATCGGCCGGGGTCAGTAGTTCCAGTCGCCCTGACCGTCGAAGGCGCCGAAGGGCCGGCCGGGGCCGTTCTTGACGATGAACGGGTCGCCGTTGCGGGTGGTGTCGTAGTACCAGCGGGCGTCCTCGGGGCTGACGTTGATGCACCCGTGGGAGACGTTGCGGACACCCTGATCGGCGACCGACCAGGGGGCTGAGTGGATGTAGATGCCGTCGTAGCTGAGCCGGACGGCGTCGTTGACGATCGAGTTGTAGCCGCCCTCCTCGATCCGTAGCCCGAACGTCTCGGAGTTCATGCGGACCTGCCGCCCGCGCTGGCCGGTGTAGTAGATGCCGTTGTAGGTGTCCCAGCCCGGGCGGCCGGCGGAGGCGCGCATGGTGCGGACGTGCTGGCCGTTGCGGGTGACGGTGACGAGCTTGGTGCGGTCGTCGAACTCGGCGATCACGGCGTCGCCGGTGCGGAAGGACTGCTGACGCTTGCCGCCGGCCCACACGGTGACGGAGGTGTTGACGGGCCAGAACTGGTGGGGGCGCCAGCGGACCTCCCGGTCGCCCACCCAGTAGAACTTGCCCGCCACCGGCGGTTCGGTGCGGATGCCGATGGTCGCCTCGGCGCGGGCACGGTCGGTGATGGGCCGGTCGAAGAAGAACATGACCGGCTGTGCGACGCCCACGACCTCGTTGGGGGTCGGGAAAACGTTGACGTCGCCGTACTCGGGTGCCGGGCGGGCGGGGCCGATGACCGGGTAGGTGAGGACGGGCTGCGCGGGCACCCCCGGGATGGCGGGCGTCGGCAGCGGGGCGTTCTCGAGCTGGGGGACGCCGGGCGGGCTCCGCGGCATGACGGACTGGGCCTGCGCGGCGGGGGCGGCCCCGGTGGCAGCCGGGACGCCCAGGACGAGGGCGACCGCGGCGAGGATCGCGGCGGCTGCCGAGAAGCGGGGGTGTCGGGGCATGAGGGGCTCCTGGGGGACGGACGGGATTCTTCTTCGGTCTCGCTCAGACTTCTACAAGGAGATGTCGTGTGCCACAACCGAAGTGTTTCCCGGGGGTCCGTCCCGCGCCCCCGGGAGCCCCGAGGTCAGTAGTTCCAGTCGCCCTGTCCGTCGAAGGCACCGAACTGCCGGCCGGGGCCGTTCACCACGATGAACGGGTCGCCGTTGCCGGTGTTGTCGTAGTACCAGGCCGCGTCCTCGGGGCTGACGTTGATGCACCCGTGGGAGACGTTCCGGACGCCCTGGTCGGCGACCGACCACGGTGCGGAGTGGATGAAGATGCCGTCGTAGCTGAGTCGCACGCCATTCTCGACGGTCGTGTCGTAGCCGCCGGCGTCCATCGCCAGTCCCCAGGTGGAGGAGTCCATGCGTACCTGGCGGTCGCGCCAGCCGTTGTAGTAGATCCCGTTGTGGGTGGGGAAGGCGTCGCGGCCGGCGGAGGCGCGCATGGTGCGGATGACCTCGCCGTTCCGGGTGACGGTGACGAGGTGGGTGTTGTCGTCGTAGGTGGAGACGATCGCGTCGCCGGTGCGGAAGGCGTGCTCGCGTCCGCCCGCCCACACGGTGACGGAGGTGTGGGCCGGCCAGAACTCGTGCGGGCGCCAGCGCAGTTCGGTGTCGCTCACCCAGTAGAACTTGCCGCCGACCGCGGGGGCGGTCCGGATCGCCACGGAGGCCTCGGCGCGGGCGCGGTCGGTGACGGGGCCGTCGAAGTGGATCATCACCGGCTGTGCCACGCCGACCGTCTCGCCCGGGGTGGGGTAGACGGAGGCGACGCCGACCTCGGCGGCGGCGCGCGCCTGTGCGGGGACGGGGATCGTGAGGACTCCCACGCCGGGTACCGGGGGCGTGGGGACCGGGGCGGATTCGGAGCCGAACGCGCCGACCGATCCGGTGGATCCGGTGTAGCCGGCGAGTGACTGCGCGGAGGCGGCGGGGGAGAGGCCGACGACGACGAGGCCTGCCGTGGCCAGAAGCGGGGCGATGATCCGGGGTCGGCGCGACATCGGTCTCCTCGGTGCGGCGCCGCGATGAGGCGGCGGGGCGGGGTGACGCGGGCGCACGGGCGGGCCGGAGCGGTTAGTCCCATGCGCCACATCAGTAACAGGAGCAACAATACCCTCGCCTCGTCCCGCCTGTACATCCCGTGGGGCGCAGGGCATCCCGGGGCGCCGCGGACCCGCGGGCGCGACTCGCGGACCCACGACGCGCAACCGTCCCAACGTTCGTTGGTAACGGGGATCGAAGAAGCGCTGGTAGGCACGCCGCGGGTCGTTATTGACCGTAAGTCAGCGACAGAACGCCTGCTCATGGGGTTGATGTGGTCTCGGATGCAACATATGGTCGACGCAGTCACCGCCTGAGGGGTCGGTGGCGAGAGTGAAGTGGTTGCTGAGGGGCTGCGACTTCACACTTCAAAAGGGGCCGGTCGTGAGACCGGGGCACCTGGGGGGTGCCACCCGCAGCCTTGCAAGGCAGCGAGGAAGGCCGGATCGTGCTCGATCCGCCGGATAGAGGAACGGCGTCGGATGCTGAGGGGCTCCGGCGCCGTTCCCGTCTGTGCCGATAGGGATCCGCAGGCGGTGTCGCCGGCTGTCAGGCGAGTATGCGCTGCGCCACCCGGTGGAGTCCGCTCAGCGCTGACGCCTCGGCGTCGGGCGACCGCGGGGTCTCCGGCTTGAGCAGGGTGATGTGCCACAGCTCGTCGCCCGCCACCAGGATGGTGTGCACCTCGACTCCGCCGCCGGTCGGCGCCGCCACGCAGTCGATGTAGACCGTGGCCAGGTCCGGTCGGACGGGCGCGGGAGCCCCGGGGGCCGCCGGCGCCGCGTCCTGGATCGCCGCGGCGTCGCTCCCGCGCACCTCGGAGCAGGCGTAGCGCACCCCGAGGAGCGTGGCCTGCTCGGCGAGGGCCGCCTCCGCCCCGGCGCGCGGCGTGACGACGCCGGCGGCGAACGTGTCGGGGACGATCCCGGGGTCGAACGCCGGCGCGGTCGGCGAGGTGGTCACCGCCGCGGACGTGGTCTGCTCGGCCCCGGCCCCGGCCCCGGCCCCGGCCCCGGCCCCGGTCTCATCCTCGGCCTCGGTCGTCTCCGTGTCCTCCGTGGCGGTGACGGTGGTCTCGACCCCGTCCGCCCCGGTGACGGTGGTCTCGGTGCCGGTGGTCCCGGTTCCGGTCGCGGCGGCGGAGCGCTCGGCCTCGAGTCGCTCGGGCGAGCCCGGACCGCCGTAGGTGCACAGTAGGCCGAGGTCGCCGGAGCCGGTGGGGTCGACCTCCGGCATGTCCGCGCGGGTGAGCTGGATGATCTCCTCGGTGGTCAGGTCCAGCAGTTCGCAGGCGTTGAGCCGCTCGTCGGGTGCGGGTCGGCCCTCGACCATCGCGGCCGCGATGTCGTGTCGGGGATTCGGCGTCAATCGTGGCGGGCCGGAGTCGCCCGCGTCGGGGCCGGCCGTGCACCCGGCGACCGTGGCGACGGCGGTGATCGCCGTGAGGGCGCTGAATCCGCGAGCGAGACGACGACCGCGCGCCGGTCGGGGTCGCTGGGATCGCATGATCCGATCCTACGGTGCGGCCCGCCGTACGGTCCCCCGACGTCCGCCGTTCATCGCGCGTGCGCCGTCCGCTCACCTGGCCCGCCGACACTGCGGGAGTGGAGTCGATATCCGGTGCCGTCCCCGAGGGCGATCGTCGCCAAGGCCCTCCCCTGGACCCGCCCCCGGCGTCGCTTCCGGGGCCCGCGCTCGGGTACCAGCGCTCGAGCCTGCCCGCCCACGGCTGCGCGCCCGAAGGCTGGCGGGAGGCCGTCGCCACCGCGGGGCTCGGTGAGGGCGTCGCCGTGTTCGACGCGCTGGCCGACGATCTGATGTCGCTGTCCGCCCACCGTCGGTCGGGACTGCGCATCACCCCGACCGATCGGGGCCCGTCGGTGGACGTGGTCGTCCTGGACGGGCCCATGCGGGGACCCTGCCGACTCGTCGACCGGATCGACGAGTCGCTGCGGCAGGGCCTCGTCGTCGGCACCCTCGAGGGCAACACCGCGGTGGCCGAGCACCGCTGCCACCTCGACCTCCACCCCGCCACCTCCGCGGTCACCGCCACCGTCCGCACGGTGTGGCGACCCCGGACGTTCTACGTGCTTCCGGGCGCCACCGCGCGCGAGGCGCGCGCCTACGACCGCATGGCCGACCGGCTGCTCCGCGCGCTCGGTGCGCCCCGCCCGGGCGGGGCGTGACCCCGCGCGGCGCGACCCCGCACCGCCCCGCGCGGCGCCCGCCTCAGCCCGTGGCGTCCGGGGACGTCACCGAGTCGGCGACCGCCTCGAACGCCTCGCGGATGCGGTGCTCGAGCAGCGACCCGGACTCGTCCGTCCGCCACCGCTCCACGGCGACCCGCAGGATCGCGATCGACGCCGCGGCCACGGTCGCCGCTTCGACGGAGTCCGGCGCCCGACCCTCGCGGCGCGCCACCAGCTGTGCGAGCTCCTTCTCCGTGATCGCGAGGATCTCGTGGACCTGCGTCCGGACCCCCGGCTCGCGCCGCCACATGTCGTGGAACCGGTCGAACGCCCCGCTGCGTCGCCGCGCGTTGGACACCTGGTGCCACATGAGGCGGGCCAGCGCGGTCATGGTGGACACGCTGCGGTCGGAGAGGAACTCCTGCACGGCCTCGCGCCCGGCCGGGGGAGTGTCCGGGATGCACGCGGCGGCCTTGGAGGGGAAGTAGTTGAAGAACGTCCGCCTCGAGACGTTCGCGGCTCTGGCGATCTCGTCGACGGTCACCGCGTCGAGCCCGCGCTCGATCACCAGGTCGACGGCCGCGGCGGAGATCGCCGACCGGAGCTCGCGCCGCCGGTCCTCGGTGCGGTCGGCGCCGGAGGCTGTGCGCGCGGATCCACCCATGGCCCACCTCCCGTTCGTGCGACCGGTCTGCTGCCGCCGACTCTACTGACCGGCCGGGCCTCTATCCTGGCCGTATGCGCAAACCCGCGGGTATGGTCCTCGACGCAGTCGCCCTGGGCACGGCCTCCGTGCTCCTGCTCGGTGTGCTTGCCGGGTGCAGTGGTTCCTCGGAGCCGGCCGCGGAGATGGGCACCATCCGGACCGCCCCGCCCGAGACGGTCGAGCCGGAACTGCCTCCGGTCGAACCGGTCTCGGAGGCCGACTGCCCGTACCTGTCCGCCGACGAGGTCTCGGCGGCGGCCGGTGTGCCCGCCGCGGACGTCCGGATCGACGAGGGCGTGGACCCCGCGGCCTGCTTCTTCTACGACGCCGACGGTGCCGTGCATCTGACGACCACCGTGTACGAGGTGGCGTCGCCCGAGCGCGCGGCGGAACTCGTCGCGGAGTCGGCGCCTCCGGGTGAGTCCGAGCCGCTGGAGGTCGGGGGCGGATGGAGCGGCGGCCTCACGGTCGGGCCGGCCGGGGCGCTGGCCGTCCTGTCCGGCGACGACCGCGTCCTCGCCGTGCAGTCGACCGGCGAGGAGCCCGACACGGTGCGGAGCGTCGTCGAGCTCATCGGGCCGCGGCTCGAGAACTGAGGCTCGGCGGGACGCGGGGCGCGAGGCGCGCGGTAGGAGGCGCGGGGCGCGGGGCGCCGGGCTCAGGCGGTCTCGGTGATCATCCCCAGGATGAGTTCGGCCATGCTGCGGGCGGTCATGGCCGTGGTCCGGACCTCGCCGAGCATCGCGGCGGTGACCGAGCCGTCGTGTAGCAACGCCAGCCGGTCGGCGAGGTCGGCGATGTTGTCCGGGTCCTCCAGTCCCATCGCGGCGAGCTCGTCCCGCAGGGTCTGGGCCACCCACGTCCGCTGATCGGCCACGGCCGCGCGGATCGCCCGCTCGCCGTCGGTCGCGGGGCTCGGGAACTCGATCGCGGCCGCGAGGTGGCAGGACCCGGGCATCGCCGGTTCCACCTGCTCGCGCACGATGTCGAACAGTGCGAGGATGCGTCCCCGGGCGTCCGGGGCGAGGTCGGCGCGGCGGCGCCACAGCTCGCGGTCTCGCTCGGCGACCGACCG
The DNA here is from genome assembly GCF_001570845.1 of Dietzia papillomatosis NBRC 105045. Classification (NCBI taxonomy): domain Bacteria; kingdom Bacillati; phylum Actinomycetota; class Actinomycetes; order Mycobacteriales; family Dietziaceae; genus Dietzia; species Dietzia papillomatosis. Next base: position 19,338 of record NZ_BCSL01000035.1, read on the forward strand.
CAGATACGCCACGACGAGCTCGTCCTTGGACCCGTAGGTGTTGTAGAGACTGGCCTTGGCGACCCCGGCCTCGCGCAGGATCCGGTCGATACCCACCGCCCGGATCCCGTCGGTCGAGAACAGACGGGTCGCCGTCGCCAGGAGCCGCTCCCGCGGTCCGGGCTTGGTCGACCGTGTTCTCGTCACGGGTAACAGACTATCGGCAGTGATAGCCGATACCACCTCGGCCGGGCGGGCGTCGGTCAGTCTCCCGGCCCGCGGCTGTGCTGCGACGTGTCCGGGTCGGGGGTCGGCGTGCCGTCCGGCGCGTCGGGCACGTCGGGGGCGTCGGCCGTCCGCCCGGTGAGGAACTCACCGGCCTTCTGCTGGACGCTGTCGGTCCGCGCGGCGTGCTTGCCGCCGGTGCGCTGGTCGAACGCGTCTCCGGCCTTGTCGAGGGCGGCCTCCACCTTGTCGGGATTTCCTCGCGCGAAGTCCCGGGCCTTGTCGAACAGTCCCATCTGGTGCTCCTTTCGGTGCTGGCGTGAAGAGTGTGGTGTGAAGAGTGCGGTGTTCAGAGTGTGGCGATGGACGCTGACGGCCCGGCCCCGTGTGGGAGCCGGGCCGTCCAATCGATCGTGCGAAGGGGTGTCAGACCTTGGTGCGGCCGCGTCCGCGCACAGCGGAGACGACCCAGATCAGGAGGCAGGCGCCGATGATCGCTGCGACGAAGCCCCAGATCGAGAAGGCCTCGGGCATTCCTCCGCCCTCGGAGACGAGCGAGACGATGAGGCCTACGACGAAAGCACCGACGATGCCGGCGAGAACGTTGGCGACGAATCCCATCTGAGCGTTCTTGCCCATGATCATCGACGCGATCCAACCTGCGAGGCCACCGACGACGATCCAGGAGATGATGCTCCAAAGCATTGTGGTTGTCCTTTCCCGAGAGATGTTCCCGGCCCGGGACGGGCCGCTCACTCAGGAGAACACGGCGACGACACGAACGCTTCCGGTCGAAGGCGCCCGGTGATCAAACGTCGCTCACTCGTTACTGGTTCGTGACCCTCAGGCAACCTCCGCCGATCCGGGGTTCTTCTCGATGTACCGGGCGACGAACGAGCAGGACGGGCGCACCCGCAGGCCCTCCTCGCGGGTAACCCGCAGGGCCTCGGCGACCAGGCGCCCGGCAAGGCCGCGGCCCCCGAACTCTGATGCGACGACCGTGTGCGGGAACTCGCGGACGCCGTCCGGACCGTCGCTGTACTCGGCCTGGCCCGCCACGACGCCGTCCACGAGGATCTCGAACCGCCCGGCGGCGTCGTCACGCCGAACCTGAACATCCTCCGAGCCGCTCATGAGTGCGACTCCGGACGCACGACCATGACCGGGCAGGGCGCCGCCTGCAGCAGCGCCCGCGAGGTGGAGCCGAGGACCATGCCCGCGAATCCGCCGCGCCCGTGGGATCCGACGACGACGAGCTGGGCGTTCTCCGACTGCTCGACCAGCGCGCGGACCGCGCGATCGCGGGTCACGTAGCGCTGCACCTCGACGTCGGGGTAGCGGTCCGAGAATCCCGCCAGCCGCTCGGACAGGGTCTGCAGCTGCTGGTCCTCGAGCTGCTTCCAGTCGTCCTCGGTGAGCGAGATGCCGGCGGCCGCCGCCTGGACCTGCGGGTCCATCCAGGTGTGCACCGCGATGAGCGGGGTGTTGCGCGCGGAGGCCTCCGCGAACGCCCACTCGGTGGCCTTGGCGCTGACCTCGGAGCCGTCGATGCCCACCACCACCGGGCCGGTGCGGTCGAGGTCGTCCGTGTCCTCGCGGGTGACGACGACCGGGCAGAACGCATGGCTGGCGACGGCCGCCGAGACGGACCCGAGGACCATGCCCTTGATGCCGCCCAGCCCGCGGGAGCCCAGGACGATCATCTTGGACTTGCGCGAGTAGTCGATGAGCACCTGCGCCGGGTTGCCCTCGACGATCGCGTGCGACACCTCGACGCCGGGCGCGACCTTCTCCGCGGTGGCCCGCGCCTGCTCGATGATCGGGTGGCACTCGCGCTCCAGCTCGTCATAGACGGGCTGGGGCGGGATCATCCCCTCGGCGAACATCGCCGCCGGCATCGTGTACGTGGTCACGAGCCTGAGCGGGACGCGTCGGGTGGCGGCGGTGTTGGCGGCGTAGGCGACCGCGCCGGTGGAGGCGGCGGAGCCGTCGACGCCGACGACGACGGTGTTCTCGAGGGAGCTCATGTCCTGAGACTACCGCCGTTCTCGACAGTTGATAACAGATCTGCGCGTGGTTCAGAACTCGTCAGGGAACGGAGCGTTCGGGGGGTAGGCCAGGTTGAAGCTGCCCTGGAACGCCGGGAGGACGGCGCGACCGGGGCCGAAGAGGAAGAAGTCGACGACGGCGTCGATCATGAGCGCTCCCGAGGGACTAGTGGTGCATGTGATGCACGAGACAGATGTTGCGCGAGTGAGTGTAGCCCACCGACTAGGCTGAGGGACATGTCCGGTTCCAGGCGACGCGCTCGTCCGCTCCCGCTACGCGACGGCGTCGACCCGGTGCGGATCCGGCTCGCCGACCCCGGACAGGGACCCCGCAGCATCGTCGAGGAGCTGCGCCGCCGCTTCCCCGACCGGCTCGCCGAGCTCGACGCGGCCCTCGAGGCGGGGCAGGTCGTCACCGCCGACGGGGCGGCCGTCACCCTGGCCACCCGGCGACACCGGGGGATGGACGTGTGGATGTACCGGACGCCCGACCCGGAGATCCCCGTGCCACATGAGGTGGAGGTCCTCCACCGGGACGACCGCCTCGTCGTCGTCGACAAACCCCACTTCCTCGCGACCACCCCCCGCGCCGGACACGTCACCGAGACCGCGTTGGTGCGCCTCAGGCGCGACCTCGGGCTCGACGACCTCGCGCCCGCCCACCGCTTGGACCGGCTCACCGCCGGCGTCCTCGTGTTCACCGCCGACCCCGCCCACCGCGGCGCCTACCAGGACCTCTTCGCCGCCCGCCGCGTCACCAAGACCTACCTGGCCGTGGCCCCCGCCCCGGACGGCGTCGCGACCGTGCGCGAACGATCCAGCCGCATCCTCAAGACCCGCGGAATCCTCCAGGCCGCCGAGGTGGCCGGCGAACCCGACGCCCACACGCGCATCACCCTGCTCGACACCCGCGGCGCCGGGCCCGACCGACTGGGCCTCTACCGCCTCGAACCGACCACCGGGCGCACGCACCAGCTGCGCGTCCACATGAACGCGCTCGGCACCCCGATCCTCGGCGACGACCTCTACCCGCACGTCCTCGACGTGACCCCCGGCGACTTCACCCGCCCCCTGCAGCTCCTCGCCTCTGAGATCGCCTTCACCGACCCCGTCACCGGGCAGCCGCGCCACTTCGCCAGCAGACGCACCCTCGACGCCTGGCCCGGCGGGCAGGATCAGGGTGGAAACCCGGGCAATCCCCGATCGGCCCCGGCTCCGAACTCCTGCAAGCTGTAGGTCGACCACCATGATCCGAGGGAGCACATGACCACCCAGGCCGAGACCCACCACCGGGAGGGCGCGGCGGACGCCGCCGCCGTCGCCACCGACCTCGTCATGACGTACGGGGAGGGGGAGACCGAGGTCCGCGCCCTCGACCACGTCAGCGCGACCTTCGAACGTGGCCGGTTCACCGCCATCATGGGTCCCTCGGGCTCCGGGAAGTCCACCCTCATGCACTGCATGGCCGGCCTCGACCGGCCGACTTCCGGCTCCGTGCGCATCGGCGACACCGAGATCGTCGGGCTCGGGGACAAGGACCTCACCGCGCTGCGCCGCGACCGGATCGGCTTCGTCTTCCAGTCCTTCAACCTCGTGCCCACGCTCACGGCCGAGGAGAACATCACCCTGCCGCAGGACATCGCCGGCCACACCATCGACCGCGCCTGGTTCGACGAGGTGATCGGGCGGCTGGGGATCGCCGACCGGCTCTCGCACCGCCCGTCCGAGCTCTCCGGCGGGCAGCAGCAGCGCGTCGCGTGCGCCCGCGCCCTCGTCGGCCGCCCCGACATCCTGTTCGGCGACGAGCCGACCGGGAACCTCGACTCGACCTCCTCCGCCGAGGTGCTGTCGATCCTGCGCAGCGCCGCCGACGACTTCGGCCAGACCGTCGTGATCGTCACCCACGACCCCCGCGCCGCCACCTACGCCGACCGCGTCCTGCTGCTCGCCGACGGCCGGGTGGTCCGCGAGCTCGAGCGCCCCACCGCCGACGAGATCCTGTCGGCCATGGGCGCCCTCGAGGAGCGGTGATGGCCGGCGGAAAGCACGAGGCGCGACACGCGCCCCGCCACTCGCGGCCCATGCTGCGCGTCTCCCTGCGCAACATCGCCGCGCACAAACTCCGACTGGTCCTGTCGGTGCTGGCCGTGGTGCTGGGCACCGCGTTCGTCACCGGCTCGCTGGTGTTCACCTCGACCCTCAAGAGCACCTTCGACGGCCTGCTCGAACAGGGCACCGCGGACCTATCCGCCATGATCGAGCCCGAGGACCCGCGCGGCGCCGGCGTCCCGTTCGAGGTGGCCGAACGGGTCCTGGAACTGCCCGGCGTCGAGGCGGCCACGCCCGGCGTCTCCGGCACCGTGGTGCTGTTCAACGCCGACGGCACGCCGTATCAGTCCGGCGGCGCGCCCTCGGAGGGCCTGGCCTGGGTCGACCCCGCCCATTCGGTCGGCGACAACAGCTGGATCGTCGACGGCCGTGCCCCCGCAGCCGACGACGAGGTCGTCCTGCCCACCACCGTCCTCGAGAGCGCCGGGCTGGCCATCGGCGACACGGCCGAGGTCTACACCACCGGTCAGGGCATGCTCGAGGTGACCGTCGTCGGCTCCTACGCCAACGACACCGACGTCGGCGGCTACGTGGGTGTCGGGTTCTCCGAGGACCGTGCCCGCGCCCTGTTCACAGACGGCGAGAACGCCTCCGGCGTCTCCGTCCGCGCCGAGCCGGGCGTGAGCCAGGAGCAGGTCCGCGACACCATCGCCGCCGAGTTCCCCGACTACACCGTCAGCACCGGCGACGAGGTTCGCGAGCGGCTCTCCGAGCAGCTGTCGACCATCCTCGACTTCGTCAACTACTTCTTCGTCGCGTTCGGGCTGATCGCCCTGCTCGTGGGCACGTTCATCATCTACAACACCTTCTCCATGCTCGTCGCGCAGCGGCTGCGCGAACTGGCCCTGCTGCGCGCGATCGGTGCGTCCCGCCGTCAGCTCACCCGGTCCGTCATGGCCGAGGCCGCCGTCACCGGGCTCGTCGGCTCCGCGATCGGCGTGCTGGCGGGCTTCGGGCTCGCGCAGCTCATCTTCCTGGTGCTCGAGGCCCTCGATCTGGGCATCCCGTCCGGCGCCCTCTCCCTCACGCCGATGTCGGTCATCACCCCACTGGCGCTGGGCTTCGTCGTCACCGTGTTCTCCGCCTGGGCCCCCGCCCGGCGCGCCGGACGCGTCGCCCCCGTGCAGGGCATGCGCGTCGGCTCGGTCTCCACCGAGGCCGGCGGCGCGTGGCGCACCTACATCGGCGTCCTCGCCGTGGTCAGCGGAGTGGCGTTGGCGCTGATCGGTACGTGGCACGACACGACCCGCGACGGGGCGATCACCGTCGGCGTCGGCGCCGCCGCCCTGATCGTCGGCAGCTTCCTCGTCATGCCCACGCTGGCCAAGCCCATCGCCGGTGGCATCGGCCGCGTCATCGGCGCGCCCTTCGGTGCTGTCGGCAAGCTCGCCGCCACCAACGCAGGCCGCAACACCCGCCGCACGGCCGCGACCGCCTTCGCCCTGACCCTGGGGCTCACCCTCGTCGCCGCGTTCGGCACCCTCGGCGCGACCACCAAGGAGAGCGTCTCCGGCGTCATCAACCAGGACATCAACGCCGAACTCGTGATCCAGGGCGTAGCCTCCCAGGGGCCGCCGACCCCGCTCCCCGGGGGCATCCAGGACAGGGTCACCTCTGTCGACGAGGTCGGCGACGTGGCGTGGCTGGCGTTCTCCTTCGCGCAGCTGGCCGGCGAGCCACAGGCGCTGGCCGCCGCGGGCGGGCCGCTCGAGGAGATGATCGACGCGACCATGGTCGACGGCTCGCTCGTGCCCGGGCCCGACTCGCTCGTCGTGTCCCGCACCGTCGCCCGTGATCGCGGCTGGACCGTCGGCGCGAGCGTCCCCCTCGTCGGGCCCGACGGCACCGAGTCGACACTGCGGGTGACCGGCGTGTACGAGGACTCCCAGATCCTCGGGCCGTTCTACACCGGTATGGACGTCTACGAGCGCCTGGTGCCGGAGAACCTGCGCACCACGTCCATCATGCTCGCCTCCGCGGCCGAGGGCGTCAGCACCGACGAGGTGCTCGCCGCCGTCACCGACGAGCTCACCGACATCCCCATCGCCATGGTGCAGAGCAAGCAGCAGTACATCGACGTCCAGACCGGCGGTATCGACCAGCTGCTCTCGATCATCTACGCCCTGCTGGGACTGGCACTGGTGATCGCCGTCCTGGGCATCGTCAACACCCTCGCGCTGTCGGTGATCGAACGCCGCACCGAGATCGGGATGCTGCGCGCCGTGGGCATGCAGCGGTCGCAGATCCGCCGCACCATCAACCTCGAGTCGACGCAGATCGCTGTGTTCGGCGCGCTGATCGGCGCGGCGGTGGGCGTGTACCTGGGCTGGGCGTTCGTCACCGTGCTGGCCGACAGCGGCCTGACCGAGACGACCATCCCCTGGGGCAGCATCGTCGTGGTGCTGGCGTCCTCGGCGGTGGTCGGCGTGCTCGCGTCGCTGTGGCCCGCCCACCGTGCGGCCAAGACGGGGCCGCTGGAGGCGATCGCCGACTGACGGGTGCTGCCGGGCCCGCCGGCGGGTGGGGCTGCCGGCCGCGGGGGGGCCTGCTAACGACGCAGGCCGAACAGGTTGCGGGGGCCGCGGTGCTCGTGGCGGGCGAGCACCGCGCCCAGCAGCTCGGCGTCGTGCTTGGCGTCGACCTCGGCGCCCGCCAGGCGTCCTACCGTGCGTTCCCACAGCAGGCCCTCGTACACCGTGAGCAGGTCGAGGGCGGCGGTGGCGGGATCGCGGAGCCCGGCGGCGTCGAGCGCGCCGACCAGGTCGCTGGGGTCGAGGAGGGACGCCACGAGGTCGGTGGTGTCCGCCTTGCCGGCCAGCTCGACGATGAGCGCCGACCGGGCCGCGAGTTCACCGCGGTAGTCCTCCAGCAGCCCTTCCATCATGCGCGCGAGTGTCGAGAGCACCTCGTCGGCGTTCGATGACGCGAGTTCCTGGATGCCGGAGACCTCGACGAACCCGCGAAGCAGCGAGGTGAGCCGGTCGACGGTGAGGGTGAGCAGTTGGGCGCGGGTGCGGCAGTAGTACGAGGTGGAGCCGGAGGGCAGTCCCGCCTCCGAGTCCACGGCGCGGTGGGTGAGGGCACGGACACCGTCCCTCGCCACGACCTCGATCGCGGAATCGGCGATGAGCATCCGCCGGTCCTCCATGGGGGCTCCCGTCCTCGTCGTCTTGTGTCGGGTGACCGGCTCGACCGCTGTGGCGTCGGTATGCGTTCCGTCCCGCTGACTCGAGCGCCAGCCTATAGCCGACCCGCGCCGCAGGGCGTCGAAATCACGGACGCCCCGGCACCGGATCGCGGTGCCGGGGCGTCGCCGGTCGTGACGGGGTCGCGGGCCTCGTCAGGCCACGGCGACGACCTTGCGCGCCCGTCGGCGCGCACGGTGGTGCTTCAGCGCGGTCTTCAGGCCCGCTCGCTTGCCCTCCGGGGCGGGCAGCGGGGTGGGCAGGTCCTCGAACATCCGCTCGGAATGGGTCTCCGGCGCATCGTCCGCGGTGGCGCGCAGCATGTGGTTGGGCAGCGACAGCTTGGCGATGGTGCGCCAGGTCTTGGCATACTGGACCGGCAGCGGGCCGGCCACATACGGCAGGTCGTACTTGTCGCACACCGCGCGCACGCGCAGCGACGCCTCGGACAGTCGGTTGGACGGCATGTCCGGGTAGATGTGGTGCTCGATCTGGTACGAGAGGTTGCCGGACATGAAGTCCATGATCGGACCGCCGGTGATGTTCGCCGAGCCGAGCATCTGACGCAGGTACCACTCGGCCTGCGTCTCCTCCTGCACGTTCTTCTTGGTGAACTTCTCCGCCCCGTCGGGGAAGTGCCCGCAGAAGATCACCGCGTTGGTCCACACGTTGCGGATGCCGTTTGCGAGCAGGTTCGCGGTCGCGGTGGACTTCCACCCCTTACCCGACAGCGCCGGGTACAAGACGTAGTCCTTCAGCAGCTGGCCGGACGCCTTCTTGGCGAAGAGCTTGAGCTTGCGCTTGGTCTCCCCGCGGTCGTCACGTCCCATGGCGACCTTGCCCAGCTCGAGGTGCTGGATGCCCACGCCCCACTGGAACAGCAGGGCCAGCACCGCGTTGTAGGCGACGTTGCCGTAGAAGAACGGGCTCCACCGCTGGTCGCGGGTCACGCGCAGCAGACCGAATCCCACGTCGTCGTCCATGCCGACGATGTTGGTGAACTTGTGGTGCAGGTAGTTGTGGGTCTGCTTCCAGTGTTCGGACGTACCCACGATGTCCCACTCCCAGGTGGTGGAGTGGATCTCCGGGTCGTTCATCCAGTCCCACTGGCCGTGCATGATGTTGTGCCCGAGCTCCATGTTCTCGACGATCTTGGCGACGCCGAGCGCTCCCGCGCCGACCGCCCAGGCGGTGCGGTTTCGTGAGCCCACGAGGAGCAACGCGCGCGCTGCGACCTCGAGGCCGCGCTGGAAGCGGATCGTGTTGTGGATATAGGCCGCGTCACGCACGCCCAGGGAACCGATGATGTCCTGACGGATCTGCTCGAGCTCGGCGCCGAGCGCCTCGACGTCGTCCTCGGTGAGATGCGCGAACTCCGGGATGTCGGTGATTGCCATGAAGCTACGGTACCGTAACTTACGGTCGCGTAGGTACGTCTGGTTGCGTCGGTCACAAAAGTGAGGTCGGTTGTACTGGTCTCGGTGACCCGTTATCTGCGGCGTCTCCGATCGCTTAGTGGGCATCGGTAACGCCCTGGCCTGCGAGGGAAGACGACGATATCCCAGTTGATGTCACGGTTTTGTAACGTCGGTTGGGTTCGCGACGACATAGAGGTCGTCGCGTAGGGGTCACGGATACGACAGCGCCTACCGCGATACGACCCAGTACGCACCAGCACGACAACCGAGGAGACACACCATGAGCAACGCCAACGACATCTTCCTGCGGGCCATCCAGCCGGTCGTCGACATCTTCTGGTCCCTGGTGTGGAGCGCCACCGGCTCGACCGTCAGCGTGCCGCGTCCGACGGCTCCGGCGCCCGAAGCGGCCTGATTCGCCGGGCCGGGTGCTCTGCCCGGCCGCACACGAAGGCCCGCCCCTCCGGTCGAGGGGCGGGCCTTCGCGTGATCTGAGACCGATCGGGCTCAGAGTCCGAACTTCTCGCTGCCGCCCAGGTCGACCGGGATCGAGGCGCCCGTGATGCCGGCGCCCGCGTCGCTGCACAGGTAGAGGGCCATGGACGCGATCGCCGACGGCTCGACCCACGGTTGGGGCATCTGGGTCATGTTGCTGTAGGTCTCCGCGGTGTCCTCGAGTGTCGTGCCCTTCCCACCTGACATCATCTCGATCATCGCCGGGTTCTCGATCATCGGCGTGCGGACGTTGCCCGGGTGGATCGAGTTGCACCGGACGTTGGAGAAGCCGAGTTCCCCGGCGAGGGCCTTGGCGAGGCCGCGGACCCCCCACTTGGACGTCGCGTAGCTACCGGTGAACGAGCCGCCGCGAAGGCCCACCATCGAGCTGATGAGTACCACTGAACCGCCCCGGCCCGTGGCCAGGATGTGGGGAATCGCCACTTTGGTGGTGATCCAGGTGCCCTTGAGGTTGATGTCCATCGTGCTGTCCCACTCCTCCTCGGACCGCTCCCAGGTGGCGATGGGCTGTGGCGAGACACCGGCGTTGGCCACGACGAAGTCCAGTCCGCCGAACTCGGCAACCCCGGCGTCGACCGCCTCCTGCATCCCCGGCAGGTCACGTACGTCGACGATCCCCGTCACGCACCGCCGCCCCAGCGCGCGGACCGCCTCCGCGGTGGCCTCGAGATCCGCCGGCTCGGCCATGGGATAGGGCACCGTCTCGATATCCCGACACAGGTCCAACGCGATGACGTCGCAGCCCGCGGCGGCGAAGGCCTCGCAATGAGCTCGTCCCTGGCCGCGGGCTGCGCCGGTCACCAGCACGACCCTTCCGGTCAGATCGGTTGAAGTAGTGGAGGGGTGCGACAAGGTGAAGCTCCTGACGATGAACGGCGGCGGTCCCTGCGGGGCCAGCCGACCTGCGGCATGCTTGAAGTCAACGTAAACAGACAGAACAGGTAGTGGTCATCATGCTCGAACGGACACTCGTCCTAGTGGATACGTCGTATCTACTGGCAAGTTTTTACAACTCCTGGGAGGAGGGTGCGCGAGGCCAGCTGGAGATATCACTCGCCACGGTCGTGCACCGGTTAGACCAGGTCGCCCATAGCCTCGTGGACCAGCCCGTGCAGCGGCAGAACTGGTACGACGGCATCCCGGACTCCGGCCCGCACCGGTACCAACGCACGCTGCGCGTTATCGAGGGTGTCCAATTGCGCGCCGGTCAGCTGATCGAGTGGGGTGAACGCCGTACCCAGAAGGCCGTGGACACCCTCCTCGTCGCGGACATGATCCAGGCCGCGTACAAGGGGCAGTGCTCGGACATGGTGCTGGTCACCGGTGACGCCGACATGATCCCCGGGGTCCGGGTGGCCGTGGACGCCGGCGTGCGGATGCACCTGGTGGGCTTCGGCTGGGACTCCATCTCGTCGGCACTGCGTCACGCCTGCGACACGACGACGGTCCTCGACCCCCGCACCGACTTCCACGACGCCATGCAGATCCGCGTCCTCGAGGGGCCGATACCGCCCAAGGTCCGCACACCGACGGCGACGCCCGCCCATCCGGGCGAAGACGGGCATGACCCCGACACCCACGAGTCGGTGGACCTGATGGAGGTGGACCTGCGGGCCGACCGCGCCGCCGCCACCTCCGTCGCCGACGAGACCCGGCTGACGATAGCTGACGAGGAACGCGCCGCCGACGCCGAGGAACTGGCCGCCGACGAGCATGAATGCGCCGCCCGGGTCGAGAACGAACACGACGGTCGGGAGGCAGAGGCCGGGCCGCCCCCGCAGGACGCCGCGACGCCTGCCCCGCGGCCGCGGCCGGAGGGACCGGCGGTGGTCACGCCGGCTGATCTGGCACCCAAGCCGGGCCCGACCCCGCAGGCTTCGCCTCCGCCCGCCGAGCACGCCGGGTCGGTTCAGAGGTCCTCGACGGCGAGCGAGCCGGCGAACGGGTCCTCGCGGCCGAACCCGTCGATGATGGCACCTCACCGTCGCCCGCTGCGGTCCAAGTTCGTGCCGTTGCCCGAGGAGGTGTGGACCTCCTCCGGCGAGCAGACCCCCTTCGACGTCGGACAGCAGTACGCCACCTGGTGGTACGAGCAAGCTGCGACCGAGCAGCAGCGCGACGAGGCGCACCTGTTGTCCGGTGGAGTGCTCCCCCCGGCGATCGACCGTCCGCTCCTACAGTTCGCCTGCCAGATGCTCAACGAGTTCACCCTTACCGAGACTCAGCGCGTTCGCCTGCGCGACGGATTCCACGAGGGGATCCGCGCCGTACTTCTCAAGCACCGCTGACGGGCCGCGCCCTCTAGAAGGGTGGTGGGTCGGTGTCGGTGGTGGGGTGGCTGTTTGTGGGTGGTGGTGTGGTGGTGTTGGCGGTGCGTTCGGCGGCCAGGCGTCGGGCGCGGCGGAGCCAGTGGGTGGCTTGTGGTCGGGGGTCGAGCCAGGGCCGGCGGGGTGGAGTGTCGTCGGTGTGGTCTGGGTGGGGGTCGCGTTGGCGCCAGCGGGCCAGGGGTCCGGTGGGGTGGGTGGTCAGGGTGTGGCCGGTGTCGGTGGTGATGGTCAGGGTGGCGTCGGGGTCGAGGTGGTAGTGCCAGCCGTGGAAGGTTTTGAAGCGGTGGTGTTGGCGGCAGATGCTGGCGAGGTTGGTTTCGGTGGTCAGGCCGCCGCTGTTGGGGTCGGTGTGGTTGAAGGGGCGGCAGTGGTCGATGTCGCAGTCCTGGGCGGGTACGGAGCAGCCTGGGTGGCGGCAGGTGCCGTCGCGTAGGCGGATGCGGTGGGCCAGTTCGGCGCTGATGCGGTAGCGGCGGGCCGTGTCCGGGGCATCGGCGGTGCCGGGTTCGGTGTGGGGCACGGTGATGGTGGCGCCGACGCTGCGGGCCAGTAGTTCGATGAGGGCTTCGATGGTGGCCGGGCCGCCGCGGGGGAGGTAGACCTCGGGTTCGCCGTCGGGGCCCAGGGGTGCGAGGACGGTGATGGTGGGGCGGACCTGGGTGGCCAGGGGGCGGGTCCCGGCCCGCGCCGGGTGCTGGGGGTCTGCCTCGTGGTCTGGGCCGGCCGGGTCGAGGAAGGCGGCGACGAGGGCGTCGGCGCGTAGTTCGTCGATGCTGCGGATGTATTCGGCGTCGAGGGTGTGGTCGCCTGCGTGGGCGGCCTGCAGGCGGGCCGTTTTGTCGCGGGTGGCCTGTTCGGTGGCAGCGCGGTGCAGGACCTCGTAGAGGGTGGAGGCTTCGGTGGCGGTGAGGTGGGCGATGAGGTCGGCCATGCCGTCGGTGCCGCGGCGCAGCCGGATGTGGCGTTCGCGGGTGGCGGCGGCGCGGCGGGCGCGGACGCCGGCGGGGTCGTGGTCGGTGATGATGCGGTCGAGGGTTCCCAGGATGGCCTCGCGTCCGGGGCGGGTGCCGGCGGCGATGGCGGCCAGGAGCCAGTCGATGATTTGTTGTTGGACGGCGCGGCGGTGGGCGGAGTCCACGGTGCGCATGTGGCGGGCGAGCAGGTCGGCGGTGTCCTCGTCGAGGCGGCCGGTTTCCATGGCCTCGACCAGGGTGGGGAAGCGCGTGATGAGGGTGCGGGCCCGGGTGAGCAGGGTGCGGGCGCGGTTGTTGTGCACGCCGTAGGCGGCGACGATCTCGGCGCAGGCGATGTGGAAGGGGTCGATGACGGCGTGTTCGGGTTTGAGGTCGAGCTCGGGGTCGTAGCCGGCGGCCAGGTCGCGTCGTTCCTGCTCGTCCTCGCAGACGGTGTAGAGGTGGTAGCAGGCGCGCAGTCGGGCGGCGGCGGCGATGTTCTCGGCGTAGAGGGCCTGCACGGCGGCGGCGCCGGCCGCGGCGACGGCGGGGCAGTCGACGGAGCCGCCATCAGCGCGGCGATCTGCCCTGTGATCAGCGCGGTGGTCGCCGCCCGGGTGCGGTTGTGGTGGTCGCGTCATCGGCCGTGCCCGCCCCCTTCGCCTGGGTGTGATCGCCGCCCGACCGGGCGAGGATCGCTCGTGTGTTCGATAGAGTGAACACTAGCAACCCACTACGACACGATGGGGTTCCAACTCGTCTAGCCGCGGAGAGGGGGGGGCGCCGGGCGGCTTACAACTAGCCGCCGAGCAGCGCCCGGTAGTGCTCGGACAGGCCGGGGTGATAATCGGGGAGATGACGACCTCGTCGTCGTCCCCCTCGATACGGACGGTGAGCACCCACCCGTCGGGGGCGGTGGTGACGACGACGAGGTGAGGCGCCTCGCACCGCACGATCCCCACCGGCACGACGGGCGCGCCGTCCTCGGCGATCATCGTCAGCTCCACGGTGCCCGTCGCCGGGTCGCCCGACCACGGACCGATCCACGGCGCGGTGCGGGCCGGATCGGTGACCGCCGCCCACGCCTCCTCGACGGACAGCGGCAGCCGGCGAGGGAACACGACCGCCCCGGTGGGGGAGAGGTATCCGGAGGCCTTCGGCGTGGTGGGCATGGCGACTCCTCGCGGCGGTGGGGCGCCGCGGCGGTCAGCGCAGCGCCGGCATCAGCGTATCGCGCATCGGGGCCACGAAACGGCCGAAGTTGTCCCAGTTGTGCAGGCCGGTGGGCAGGTAGTCGATCCGCGCGTCGATGCCGAGCTCGTCGAGCCGCCGGTCCATCTCCACGGTGCAGGCGTGCGTGGCGATCTCCAGGCCGGCCCCCTGGGTGAAGCGCAGCAGGTCGCGGCCGTTGCGGTCCCACTCGGTGGCGTCGGGCATACCGGTGGCGGTGGCGAAGTACAGGGCTTTGCCCTCGAGCTGGTCGGCGTTGAGGAGGCCGTCGTTGGCGAGGTAGGCGGGGTCGGTGCGCGGGCCCCACATGTTGGCGATGTCGCCGCCGCGGGTCTCGGCGACGATCTTGGCGAGGATGAACCCGAGGTCGTCGCGCGCGGTGTAGCAGCCGGCGATCGCACCCACGGCCTGGTACAGGTCGGGGCGACGCTCGGCGATGGTCACGGCACTGGCCGCGCCCATCGAGAGTCCGGCCATGCCGCGCTTGCCGTTGAAGGGGATGTCCCCGGCCTCGAGCAGCGGTGGCAGTTCCTCGGTGAGGAAGGTCTGCCACTTGTTGCGGCTGAGGACCGGGTCGTCCCGCTGCCAGTCGGCGTGGAGCGAGCCGTCGGCGCGGGCGGGCATGACGAGCGTGACGTGCTCGCCTGCGAAGACCCGGTCGACGCCGCCCGGCAGGAGCCACCCGCTGGGTGAGGGCGAGTCCACGCCGTCGAGTAGGTAGAGCATGGGAGCAGGCGCAGTGGAGGCCGGACGCCAGATCTCCACCGGCAGCACGCGGTTCATCGACTCGGAGGCGACCCACCAACGCTCGAATCGGGGGTCGCCGCCGGCGACCAGCTGGTCACCGATGTCGACCCGGCGCACCTCGGATTCGGTGACGGTCTCGGCCTCCATCCCGATCGGAGGGGTGGCGGAGGTGTTCTGTGAGCCCGTGCCCAGCGGTGGGAGGGTTCCCGACCCCACCAGCGAATCCGTGCCGGTGGAGCCCGTGGAGCCGACGGTCGCCGAGCCGGCGGCCGCGCTGGACGGGTCGACGCTGCCTCCCGCCGAGCCCATCACCGACCCGATATCCGGACCCGCGGACCCGGGCAGTGACTGCGCACCGGCCGGGGCCACGGCCCCGGCGATCAGGGTCGCGGCCAGTGCGGGCACGAGGAGGGGCAGGGCGAGCGGCGAGCGATGTCGGGGCACCGCTCAACGATAGATCGCCGAACCGCGGGGCGGGGAGTTACTCCCTGGTGTCGCGTGGCAACGTCGGCCCCGAGAGGTCCTCGGGGCCCGGTTGATCGGTGGCCTCGTCGGGATTGCGCGGGGCCTCGGGGTTCGCCTGCTCGGCCGCCCGCGCCGGCTCGGCCTGACCGGTCTGGCCGGCCGGCTCGGTCTGACCGGCATGTCCGCCGCCGTCCGTCAACTGACGATCGGCGCCGGCGCCGGCGCCGGCGTCGGACCCGGACGACAGGCCCATTGACGCACGGATCTGCTCGAGCTTGGACTTACCCTCCGACTCCCGGGTGAAGGCGGCGGCGTCGAGTTGGGCGGTGGAGGGGGCGCCGGTGGCCTCGGCCAGCTCCTGCTTGCCGAGCGCGGTGGTGTAGCGGCCCTCGATCTTGGCGCGGATCTCGTCGAAGGTCGGGGAGTTGCCGCCGCCGGCGCCCTGCAGTGAGGCCATGGACTCGGTGGAGCGGTGCTGCATCTCGGCCTGGGTGGCCTGCAGCAGCAGCTGGTCCTCCTGCGCGAGCGTCTCGCGCAGCCGGTGCTCGGATTCCTTGACGGCCTGCTTGGCCTGTTCGGAGGCCTGGACGGCCTGGCCGTGGAGCTGGCGGGTGTTCTCCAGGTCCTGCTCCAGCGCCACGAGGCGGCCGGCGAGCTGCTCGGCCTGGGCGTCGAACTGCTGGGCCCGGGCGGTGTCGCCTTCGGCGCGCGCCTGCTCGGCGACCTGGAGGGTCTGGCGGATCTGGCCCTGCACCTCGTCGAGCTGGCGGGCCTTGGTGCCCATGGCGATCTCGAGCTGCTTGGCGTTGCCGATCACCGCGGCGGCCTGGTCGGCTACGGACTTGTGCTGCTGCCGGGCGTTGCTCATGGCCTGGTGGACGAGCACTTTGGGGTCCGCGTTGTCGTCGACCGATTTGTCCAGCGAGGCCTTGAGGTAGTTCCAGCCTTTGGAGAACGGGTTAGGCATGGCGGGGTCCTTTTGTCGGCGACGGCGAAGGTGCGTTTCTACCTCTTGACGGTACCGATCAGCGCGGCCACCGGCAGGGCTGTCCGCGGAAGGTAGGGCTGACGCCACAATCCACCGGACGCGGCGCCGGACGACTCGTGCTGCCACTGCACGTCGACCTGCGGGCGCCCCACGTGGAGGTCGTGGACCATGAGCGCCGCGAGCAGGGCGGAGGAGGTGTCGGGCTCGAAGATCTCGATGCCGAAGGCATGGGCGCCCTTGTAGGTGTTGGCGAGGATCTTGTTCTTGGTGACCGAGTAGGTGTCGGTGGCGGGGGCGACGTTGACGGAGACGGTGTGGCCGTCGGCGAACGCGCTGGTGGCGCGCCAGCGCTGGACGCGCTTGGCGAGGGTGTAGTTGGGGCCCTGCTGGGGGACGAGCGCGTCATGGACGGCGGGCCCCTGGCCTGCGGGGTAGTTGCGGCAGAACAGCTTGTGGCGGGTCAGCGCGCCGACGACTCGCTTGACGTCGGTGATCCTCCGGGAGGCGAGGGCTGCCGTCGAGGCCTCGCGGACGTCGGCGGGGACGACGAACGTGTCCATCGGGGTGGCGAGGTAGGCCAGCGCGGTGGCGGTGTTGTCGCCGAGGAGGTCGACGACGAGTGCGTCGGCCGCGGACGAGAGCTGGACGTGGGTTCCGCCGTCTGCGTAGAAGTAGCTGCCCACGGTGAGCGGTGCGGGGGCGGCGGCCCGGGCCCACGCGGCCAGCTCGGGGAGCTGGGTGAGCAGGTCGATGCCGGGGCGGCCGTCGGCGTCGGTGGGGATGAGCAGGCGGCCGGCGAAGGTGGAGGCCTCGGCGCGGAAGCGGTCCCATGCGGGGCTCGACGGGAGGTCGACGCCCAGTACGTCGGCGCCCCACTGCAGGAGGCGTCGGGCGGGGCCCATCTCGGAGCCCAGGCCCAGAACGAGCATTGCGCGGCCGGGGAGCGAGAGCCACTCGGGGTTGTCCTGGACGAGTTTGAGGGCGTCGGCGCAGCTGGGTTCGATGACGCCGGCCGCGACCCACTTGTCGAGGCGGGCGCGGAGGAGGTCGCCGGTCAGTTCTTCGCCGCGGTAGGGGATGGAGAGTTCGCGGGCGGGGGTCGCCGTGCCCTGGATCGTCTCGGTTCCGGGCGTGGAGGTGGGGGTGACGACGGCGAGGTAGTCCGTCATCGGTGTCTCCACCAGTTGGCCGTCCTTCTCGTGGACGCCGACCATCCGGGACTGCAGCGACTGGAGGGCGGCGCGTGCGACGCCGTCCCAGGCGGCGGGGTCGGTGACGCCGACCCGGACGAGTTCGGTGAAGGGTTCGATGTAGCCCTTGCGCCAGTCCTTGATGCGGTGGACGCGCTCGGCCGCGGCGGGGTCGACGGTGGCGAGTGCGTCGGCGACGACTTGCTTGGCCAGACGGCCGGTGGAGCGGTTTCCGTCGGAATCGGTGGGGAAGAGGACTCCGGTCGTGCTCGGTGCCATGACGCTCCTGGTTCTCGGGGATAGCAATACGAGGTTAGCCTCAACTTTTGCTGTCGTGGGGCGCGCGGGGCGGTTCCAGGTGGCGGATCCGGCATTCAGGGGCGAAGTAGTGAGGAAACTCACTGAGCGAGTTACACGGCAAATAAATAAGCGCCGTTTCACTTGTTAGGTGAAACGTAAGACGAGGTAGTCGGCCGATAACCGTTGTGCGACTTCGCGGACGCCGCCTACCTGCGCCGCTGCCCCTTGCGTTACGTAGCCCCTCAAACTGTTCCAGCCAAGCATTCCCTGTAACACGACTTTGAAATGCCCCGATAGAGTGATGACACGATCCGAAGGCGGTGGCCAAGGCCACATGCCGGACCGGGTGGCGTGGGGGAGTTAATGCCCGTCGCCGGGTCGTCAACCACTAAGGAAGGCAACTCCTATGAAGAACCAGAAGCGGATGATCGCGGTCATCGCGGCCTCCGGGCTAGCGCTCGGCTCCATGCCGGGTGTTGCCAACGCGCAGAGCGTTGAGATCGGCATCGGTGTCAGCGCCGTAGTGGGCTCTGTCGCGCTCGGCGCTGCGCTCGGTTCGACCGGGGACGTGGACTCGTCCGGCGGTACCGGCTCCGATCAGTTGACGGGGTCGCTGGACAAGCTCACG
>NZ_BCSL01000036.1:0-36523 GCF_001570845.1 Dietzia papillomatosis NBRC 105045
GGATCCGCTGATAGAAGCCCAGCCTCGGCCCGTGGGAGTTCCCGTAGTCGTGATCAGGGCCTAGCACGGGGAGGACTTCGGACCAGCGGGTATCGCTAACCAGATGCCGGACGTAGTCAAGGAGTCGCGTTTCGGCCTTGACCTGGAAATCAAAGCCGTCGAATTGCAACAGCCGTTCCGTTTCGTCATCGATGCTCTGCCCGGCGCCCCGAAGACGCTGGATGCTGACCGTGATGGTGCGAAACATGTCGAGCAGATCCATGACGAAGGTGCACTCGTCGGCTGTCAGTTCGGGATGGGTGCTGATGAACACGTCGCTGTATTCGGTGACGTACCCGCCTTCCAGTATTTGGGCACGTTGGCGCTGATAGTCGGGGTCCCCCTCCACGTGGGCGCAGTCTTCGGTGGGGGCGTCTTCATGCGTGGGTGGCATGACGTGGGCGAGGATGCGGTGCTGCATGGCGAGCATCTGCCGCTCGTAGGTGGTCAGGGTGCGCGGCGCAGTCTCTGTCCACCGCCCCCGGGGATCGTCTCGAAGGATCAGCCCTTCCAGGGTGGATCGCACCAGGTCGGATAGGCTCACGCCCCGACTCTGCGCGAGCTCCTCCAGCTCGGAGCGCATGGCATCGTCCACACGAAAAGCGATCGTCGCCACAACACTCTCCTCAAAAGACCGTCAAACGAGTTGTTTGACTGTTATACGCACCGTATCACAGTAACCCGTCCGCGAGGAGGGGGACGATGCAGGAAGGGGGATTGACCACCTAGTGCGACGTGGGCGTCAGTTGACGTTGGAGTGCCCGGTACAGCGTGGAGCGTCCGACTCCGAGATCGCGGGCGATCGCCGATGGCCCCTCCCCCGACTCGATGCGGGCGCGGGCTTTTTCGATTTGCTCGAGGGTCAGGACGCGTTTCCGCCCCTTGTACTTGCCCTTCGACTTGGCGATGGCGATGCCCTCGGCCTGGCGCTCCCGGATGATGGCGCGTTCGAACTCGGCGAACGCCCCGAGCAGGGAGAGCATCAGGTCCGCTCGAGGATCCTGGGCACCAGCGGCGTACGTAGCCCGTTCGTGGACGAACTTCACGCTTGCGCCCTTGGCGGTGATCTCGCCAACGATCTGCTTGAGGTCGACCAGGGATCGAGCGAGTCGATCCATCGACGCGACAACCAGCTCGTCACCGTCTCGCAGATACCCGATGCACTCGGCGAGCTTCTGGCGGCCGGCACGCGAGCGTCCGGACTCCTTTTCGACGTAGACCCGGTCGCACTCCCCCACCGCCTCGAGCTGACGTGCCTCGTTCTGATCGGCGGCCGACACTCGCACGTACGCCACCCGCTGCCCGCGCGGCCGTGACGATCGGCGGGCCGGCTCGGGCTTCCCTTCGACGATGTTCTCCGAGTCCGTCGACTCCACCCGGAAGTTCCAGTCCAACTCGTCCCGGCGACGGAACCGAGTCCGCACCTTCCCACGGCTGACGATGAGTACCTCTTCGCCACCGTCACCCGAACGACCCCGCAGCGTCCCGATCCGGTCAGCCATCGAAAGACCCTTTCGCCCGGTCTGTGTATCAATACACCCTAGACTCGGCGGGACGACGTTTCATAAATAGCAAACTCGACCCTGCGATACAGCGGCGATGGCAGTCCTTCGACCGTCCCGCACGGGTGTACTCGAACAAATCCCGCTGCTGCTGAGCAACACGGGGAGATCTACGAGCGTCGCCAGCGGTGAGTTCCTGCCAGCTCGCAGGTTCGTGATCGGGTAACAGCCGCAACGTCTGGCAACCGACGCGTCTCCGGTCGGCGAAGCCTGGCGACCAGGCGTCAGCCGAGCAGCCCCTCGGCCGCGATCCGCCAGTCCTCCATCGGCGGCGTCAGCACGTTCTCGCCGAGCACCTGCACCAGCACGGTCGAGGCCCCGGCGTCCAGGTGCTCCTGCACACGCGCCCGCGTCGCCTCGACCCCGCGGGTGACCATCGCGTGCTTGAGCCGGTCGCTGCCCCCGCGCACGTAGTCCGACTCGTCGAACCCCTGCCGGGTCCACGAGTTCCGATAGTTCGGCAGGCCCGTATAGACGTTGAGGTGATCGTGGGCCCGCGACCGCCACACCTCGTCGTCGTCGACCCCCTCGGCCACCACCGCGGCGTGCTCCACGACCAGGGCCGGCCCGTCGTCGGCGGTCCCGCCGAGGATCTCGCGCGCCCGCGCGGTGTGCTCGGGCAGCGTCAGGTACGGGTGGGCGCCGGCGGTGCGATCGCGCGACAACTCGAGCATCTTGGGGCCGAGCGCGGCGAGCACGACCGGCGGCATCGTGTCCTCGCCCGCCGCGAGCGGCCGCGTCCTGTCGAGCGCGTCGAGGTACTCGCGCATCGCGGCGAGCGGCCGACCGTAGTCGTGCCCGCGGTGCCGCTCGACCAGCGGCGCGTGCGACACGCCCAGGCCCAGTACGAACCGGCCCGGGTGCATCGCCTCGATCGTCCGCGCGGCCGCACCGGCGGCGGAGGCGTCGCGACCGTAGATGTTGGCGATGCCGGTGCCGAGCACCATCCGACGCGTGGACCCGAGGTACAGCTGCGCGGCGGTGAAGGCCTCGCGCCCCACGGCCTCGCCGAACCACAGCGTGCCCCAGCCCTGCTCCTCGAGCTCGCCGAGCACGTCGGGGATCCGCGCGACCGGGACGCCCTCGAGCGAGCCGGTCCACAGGCCCACCCGCCCGAGCTGCTCCCGGCCCGCGGGGTGAGACGCACTGTCCTGGAGAGCACTCATGGCCGAAAGTGTGCCTGACGAGCGCGACCGTTCGGGGCAATCCCGCCTCCGCGGGGCCGTTCGACGACACACTGAGCTGCAAGGTGTTGCAGATCACAGTGGCGCGCCCGATACCGAGGAGATGAGACGTCGATGTTCGAGTGGTCCGAGACCGACCTGATGATCCGTGACGCCGTGCGCGGCTTCATCGCCAAGGAGATCCGTCCGAACCAGGACGCCCTGGAGAGTGGTGAGGTCACGCCGTACCCGATCATCCGGAAGCTGTTCGCCGAGTTCGGGATCGACGCCATGTCACGCGACAGCGTGGAGAAGATGCTGGCGAAGGAACGGGCGCGGGCCGAAGGCGACGCGGCGGGCGGTTCCGGCGACGCCCTCAGTGGCCGCGATTCCATGATGGCGGTGGTGATCAGCGAACTGGCCGGGGCCTGCATGGGGCTCGTCTCAGCGCTCGGCGTGAGCCTCGGGTTGGGCGCCACCACGATCGCGTCCCGCGGCACGCTCGCACAGAAGGAGCGCTGGTTACCGGGGATCATGACCATGGAGAAGGTCGCGTCCTGGGCGATCACGGAGCCGGATTCGGGTTCGG
Organism: Dietzia papillomatosis NBRC 105045; assembly: GCF_001570845.1. Classification (NCBI taxonomy): domain Bacteria; kingdom Bacillati; phylum Actinomycetota; class Actinomycetes; order Mycobacteriales; family Dietziaceae; genus Dietzia; species Dietzia papillomatosis. Next base: position 3,354 of record NZ_BCSL01000036.1, read on the forward strand.
ACGCCTTCGGCGGAATGCGCACCTACGTGCGTCGCGACGGCGACGACTACATTCTCAACGGCCGCAAGACGTTCATCACCAACGGCCCGTACGCCGACGTGATGATCGTCTACGCCAAGCTCGACGAGGGCCCGGGCACCGGTGACGCGGACAAGCGTAACCGCAAGGTCCTCACGTTCGTTCTGGACAAGGACATGGACGGCCTGACGCAGGGCCCGCCGCTGGCGAAGATGGGACTGCACAGCTCCCCTACCGGCGAGCTGTTCTTCGACAACGTCCGCCTGGGCCGCGATCGGCTGCTCGGGGAGTCCGAGGAGGGCCGCGGTGGGGACGATCGCGAGTCGGCGCGATCGAGTTTCACGGCCGAGCGGACGGGCGTGGCGATCATGGCGCTGGGCATCATCGAGGAGTGCCGCCGGCTGTGCATCGACTACGCACGCGATCGGACCTTGTGGGGCCAGGAGATCGGTCGCTTCCAGTTGATCTAGCTCAAACTGGCCAAGATGGAGGTCGCGCGGATCAACGTGCAGAACATGGTCTTCCACTCGATCGAGCGTGCGCGGGCCGGTAAGCCACTGTCGCTGGCGGAGGCGTCGGCCATGAAGCTGTACTCCTCCGAAGCCGCCACCGAGGTCGCCATGGAAGCCGTGCAGTTGTTCGGCGGCAACGGTTACATGTCCGAGTACCGGGTCGAACAGCTCGCGCGGGACGCCAAGTCGCTCATGATCTACGCGGGCAGCAACGAGATCCAGGTGACCCACATCGCCAGAGGGCTCCTCGCGCGCTGAGGTTCTCGCCCGTCCGATCGGTTGCCTCCCGCGCCCGCTCTCGTACCGTCAGTACATGGCCACCGAGATGTTGCACACGTACATGCAGGACCACCACGCCGGTGCAGCCGCCGGGATCGACCTGTTCCGGCGCGTCGCCGAGGATCACAACGACCCCCACGTCCGGAAGGTCGTGAGCCGTATCGGCGACGAGACCGTCGAGGATCTCAAGGCCCTCGAGGAGCTCATGACGCTGGCGGGAACGTCGCCGTCGCTCCTCAAGGACCTGCCCGCGAAGGCGTCCGAGAAGCTCGGCCAGCTCAAGCCCAACCGCCGCATCGCCGACCGGTCGCCGCTGAGCGATCTGGTCGAGCTCGAGGCGCTCACCCTGGCGGTGACCGGCAAGAAGATGGGGTTCCGGGCACTGCTGGAGATCGAGGACCCGCGCCTGCCGACGCCGACGCTGCAGAACCTCTTCGACCGCGCCGAGCAGCACGCCCGCGAATTGGAGGAACTGTGCGTGGAGTGCACCGGCGTGCTCAAGCAGCAGTGATCGAGATGGGTACCGCGAGCGACATCGCACACAATGCGCAGCACATGGTCAACGACTCCGGCGGGTTCCCCGCCCAGGAGCAGGAGCCGCCCGGGCTGACGTCCCGGATGGACCCCCGGCCCGATCACGGCGAGCACAGTTACCGCGGGTCCGGCCGACTGGAGGGCCTCAAGGCGCTCATCACCGGCGGGGACTCGGGCATCGGGCGGGCAGCCGCGATCGCCTTCGCGCGCGAGGGCGCGGACGTCGCGATCTCCTACCTGCCGGTCGAGCAGCCGGACGCCGAGGAGACGGCCGGGTGGATCGAGAAAGCCGGACGCCGCGCGGTCCTGCTCCCGGCGGACCTGCAGGACGAGTCGCAGTGCCGGAAGGTCGTCCGCGATGCCGCCGACCACCTGGGCGGGCTGGACGTCCTGGTCAACAACGCCGCGTACCAACACGCTCGCGGGGAGGGGCTAGAGACCATCGACACCGAGAACCTCGACCGGGTGATGAAGACCAACCTCTACGCCACGATCTGGGCCAGCCAGGAGGCGCTGCGGTTCCTCGGCCGCGGCTCGTCGATCATCAACACCACCTCGGTGCAGGCCTACCAGCCGGCCCCGCCGCTGATCGATTACGCGTCCACCAAGGCCGCGCTCAACAATCTCACCGTCAACCTGGCCAATGAGTTGGGCGAACGCGGGATCCGCGTCAACGCGGTCGCGCCCGGTCCCATCTGGACACCGTTGCAGCCCGCCACCCAGAAGGGCGACACCCTGCCCGAGTTCGGCGGCGACACCCCGCTCGGGCGGGCCGGGCAGCCCGGCGAGTGCGCCGGGGCGTACGTCTTCCTCGCCTCCCCGTCCGATGCGAGCTACGTCTCCGGAACCGTGCTGGGGGTGACGGGCGGCAAGCCCATCTTCTGACATGTCGACTCCCCTCGAGGAATACGCCCTCCTGTCCGACCTCCGGACCGGCGCGTTGGTGTCCCGCGACGGCAGCATCGACTGGCTGTGCCTGCCCCGTTTCGACTCCCCCGCCGTGTTCTCCGCGCTGCTCGGCGAACCCGAGGACGGACGATGGCTGTTGTCGGTGGTCGACGGTGAGGTGGTGGAGCGTCGCTACCTGCCTCTGACCTTCGTGCTGGAGACCACCTGGCGCACGCCCCGTGGAGTCGCGCGCGTGACGGATTTCCTGCCTCGCAGCACCCGACAGGGTGACCTCATCCGCAAAGTGGAGTGCGTCGACGGCGAGGTGGAGGTCGAGCACGACCTGCGGCTGCGCTTCGACTATGCCCGCGCCACCCCGTGGACCAGGGAAATCGCCCGTGACGGCGACGAGCGGGCACTGCTCTCACTGGCCGGCCCCGACGCCATCCTGGTGACCGGCCCGACCCTGCAGTGCCCGGACACGGACCTCGGTGGCTCCGGCGGGCAGCGGGCCACCCGACTGGAGGGCAGGTTCGCCCTGGCGAGCGGCGAATCTCTGGCGTGGGACCTCACCTGGTTCCCGTCCCACCAGGACCCGCCCGCCCCGCCGGACACCGAGCAGGCCCTCGGCGCCACGGTCGCGATGTGGCGGGAGTGGGCCGACCAGCTGTCTGTGGACGGCCCCTACCGGGAGGAGGTCGTCCAGTCCCTGCTGGTGTTGCGCGCACTGACGAACCTCGACACCGGCGGCATCGTTGCCGCCCCCACCACGTCGCTCCCGGAGGAGTTCGGCGGCGGCCGCAACTGGGACTACCGCTACACCTGGCTGCGCGACGCCGCGTTCACCATCGAGGTCGTGGTGGCGCACGGGCTCACCCGGGGCGCCACCCCGTGGCGCGACTGGCTCCTGCGCGCGGTCGCCGGTGACGCCCGGGACGTCCGGATCATGTACGGGCTCTCGGGCGAACGGCAGCTACGCGAGGAGGAGCTCGGCCACCTCAACGGGTACGAGGACTCGCGCCCCGTCCGCATCGGCAACGGAGCCGCCGACCAGTATCAGGCGGACGTCGTGGGCGAGGTGATGATCGCCCTGCACGAGCTGCGCGCGGCGGGCGTGGACGAGAACGAGTACACCTGGGGGCTGCAGAAGAGCCTGCTGGACTACGCCGAGGCGAACGTCAACCGCGAGGACCACGGCATCTGGGAGATGCGCGGCGACACCCATCACTTCACGCACGGCCGCGTCATGATGTGGGCCGCGTTCGACCGCGGGATCAAGGCGGTCGAGGAGTTCGGCCTCGACGGTGACGTCGAGCGCTGGCGGGAACTGCGCGCCCGGCTGGCCGAGGAGATCGAGGCGAAGGGGTTCGATCCGGAGCTGGGCAGCTACACCCAGACCTATGACAACGACGAGGTCGACGCGTCCCTGCTCCAGCTTCCCCACACGGGTTATCTGGCCTTTGACGACCCACGCATGCTCGGCACGGTCGCCAGGATCGAGAAGGACCTGGTCAGCGGGTTCGGATTGGTCAACCGCTATCGAACCGCCAGCGGCATGGACGGGGTCGGCGGCACCGAGTACCCGTTCGTGATGTGCACGTTCTGGCTGGTCGAGCAGTACGCCTGCAGCGGGCGGCTCGCAGACGCCGAGAAGCTCATGGGCGACCTACTGGCCCGCGCGAGTGACCTCGGCCTCTTCGCCGAGGAGTACGACCCGGACACAGGACGTCAAGCGGGCAACTTCCCCCAGGCGTTCAGCCACATGGGACTGATCCGGGCCGCGGACGCCATCGACGCCGCACGCGGCGCCCGCTCCGCACCCGGAGCCCAGCACAAGGAGGACTGAGCGATGGCCGACTACGGGTTCCACGCCTCCCACGAACAGATCTCGCCCGGTCGACTCCTCGCCGACGTGCAGCGGGCCGAGCGAGCGGGATTCCGCATGGCGATGTGCTCCGACCACTTCGCGCCGTGGTCCGTTCGTCAGGGCCACTCGGGCTTCGCCTGGTCCTGGCTGGGCGCCGCGCTGGCCACCACCGACCTCGAGCTGGGCACCGTGTGCGCACCCGGGCAGCGCTACCACCCCGCGGTGGTCGCCCAGGCGTCGGCGACCCTGGCGCAGATGTTCCCCGGACGCTTCTGGCTGGCCCTGGGCAGCGGCCAGAACATGAACGAGCACATCACCGGAGCCCCCTGGCCCGCCAAGGACCTCCGTCAGGCACGGCTCGAGGAATGCGTCGACGTCATCCGCCGCCTGCACGCCGGCGAGGAGGTCACCCACCGCGGACTCGTGGAGGTCGACCGGGCACGCGTCTACTCCCTGCCCGACGCCCCGCCGCCTCTCCTCGGGCCCGCGCTCACCCCGGCCACCGCCGAGCGGGCCGCCGCCTGGGCGGACGGGCTCATCACCGTCAACGCCGACCTCGAGACCGTGGCCGGGATCGTAGGCGCCTACCGCGCCGCCGGCGGGCGCGGGCCGCTCGCCCTGCAGGTCCACATCTCGATCGCCGACACTATCGAGCGGGCCCGCGACCTCGTCCGCGACCAGTGGCGCAACAACGCGGTCGACTCGCCCCTCGACGCGGACCTGGCCACCCCGGAGGAACTCGACCTCGCCGGACGCCGCCTGTCAGACGAGAAGATCGCCGAGGCCGTGATCGTCACCGACTCCGTCGACGACCTCATCGGTCGACTGCGCGATTTCGAGGCACTCGGCTTCGAGCGGATCTACCTCCACCACGTCTCGCGGGACCAGACACCGTTCCTCGAGCTGGCCGAGCAGGAACTGCTGCCCGAACTGCACGGTGCACGGCCGCGGAGTTCCACGTGAAACTCGCTGCTCCGGTCAGGAGGTGGCTTCGGCGCGATCCACTTCGGCCCCGTACAGCGTCCGGATGGCCTGCGCGGCCTCATCGAGCGGGCTGATCGCCCGACGCGCCCGTGACACGGCCACCGCCCCTTCGAGAATACAGAGCGACTGCAGGGCGAGGCGATCCGCCGACGTCGTCGTCATACCTCTCTCCTCCAACATCCGCGCCAACACCGACTGCCACCGCCCAAACGCCTCCCCCGCCTGCTCGGTCAGTTCAGGCAGTGCCGGATCGGCGTCCACCACCACGGCGAGCACCGGACATCCCGCGCGGTAGTCGCTGGCGACCAACTGCTCGCGCCAGAGCGCGACGAATGCGTCCAGCGCGACAGCCGGATCGTCCTCCCCCGCCGCCCCGGCGAGCACGGTGATCGAGTCCGTCGCGAACTCGACCGCCTCCGACAGCAGTTGCGCGCGTCCGCCGGGAAAGTGGTGGTACACGGACCCTCGCGGTGCACCGCTGGCCGCCAGGACCTTGTCGATGGTCGTCCCCCCCACCCCGTTCTCCCGCAACAGGACCGCGGCGGCATCAAGCGGGCGCTGTCCTCCGCGCGGGGGATGCAGATCGGGATGAGCCTCTGGCCGCCCTACCTCGCGGCGGGCGTCCGCGTCGAGCACATCGCCCCGGACTTCAACCGGGCGCGTGTGCGGCTGAACCGCCGGCCGTGGAACACCAACTACGTCGGCACGGCGTTCGGCGGCTCGTTGTTCTCCATGTCCGACCCGTTCTGGATGTTCCTGCTGATGCGCCGTCTGGGGTCGGAGTACGTGGTGTGGGACGTCGCCGGCGAGATCGACTTCGTCTCCCCGGGGCGCACCGCCGTCCACGCGGAGTTCGAGGTGACCGCCGAGCAGGTCGCCGAGATCCGCGACGCGGCCGCCGGCGGCGAGAAGGTACTGCGGTGGTTCAGCACCGACCTGACCGATGACAACGGCCAGGTCGTGGCGCGGGTGCGCAAGCAGATCTACGTCCGGCGCAAGCGCGATGCGGCCGCGCCGGCGCCCAACAGCGCGGCCGACACGGCAACCGGGGTGCCGGCCACGCGACCCTGACGCCGCCTCGGTCGGGCTCTACCCGGGACGGTCAGGCGAAGGGCGCTCCGGGGTCCGCGCCGACGCGAAGCGCGGTGACCCCCACCATCGATAAGAGGGTTTCGACCACATCTACTCGCACGATGTGGTCGAAACCCTCTTGTCGATGAGGCCGGAGGGAGCTCACGCGCCTTATCGGTCGCGTCCCGCCCGCAACGTCAGGCGTTCGCGCCCTGCTGCTCCTTGACGGCGGTCAGGATGTCGCCGACGCGGTCCTTGGCGTCACCGAACAGCATGTCGGTGTTGTCGCGGAAGAACAGCGGGTTCTGCACACCGGCGTAACCGGCGGCCATGGAGCGCTTGAACACGATGACGTTCTCCGCCTCCCACACGTGCAGCACGGGCATGCCGGCGATCGGGCTGCCCGGGTCCTCGGCGGCGTCCGGGTTGACCGTGTCGTTGGCGCCGATGACCAGCACGACGTCGGTGTCGGCGAAGTCGTCGTTGATCTCGTCGAGCTCGAGCACGATGTCGTACGGCACCTTGGCCTCGGCCAGCAGCACGTTCATGTGTCCGGGCAGACGACCGGCGACCGGGTGGACGGCGAAGCGCACGTCCACGCCGCGGTCCCGCAGGGTGCGGGTCAGGTCGGCCACCGGGTACTGGGCCTGGGCCACGGCCATGCCGTAACCCGGCGCGATGATCACCGAGCTGGCGTTCGCGAGCATCTCCGCGGCACCGGCGACGTCGATCTCAGTGTGCTCGCCGTGGTCCTTGCCCTCACCGGAGGAGGCCTCGATACCGAAGCCGCCCATGATGACCGAGAAGAACGAGCGGTTCATCGCCTTGCACATGATGTACGACAGGTAGGCACCCGAGGAGCCGACAAGCGCGCCGGTCACGATCAGCAGGTCGTTACCGAGCAGGAAGCCGGTCGCCGCGGCGGCCCAGCCGGAGTACGAGTTGAGCATCGACACCACCACGGGCATGTCGCCGCCGCCGATGGAGGCCACCAGGTGCCAGCCCAGCGCCAGGGCCAGGACGGTGACCACGACGAGCATCCACAACGCCGGGCTGATGACGAACCACACCGTCAGCACGAGGAACGCCACGAGGATTCCGGCGTTGATCAGGTTCTTTCCGGGCAGGACCAGCGGCGCGGACTTCATCTTGGCCGACAGCTTGAGGTAGGCCACGATCGAGCCGGTGAAGGTCACGGCGCCGATGAACACACCGATGAACACCTCGGCGTGGTGGATGCCCAGCAAGGAGCCGGTCAGCTCACCGTGGAGCTCGGGCTCGAGGTAACCGTTCCAGCCCACCAGCACGGCGGCCAGACCGACGAACGAGTGCAGGAGAGCGATGAGCTCGGGCATCTCGGTCATCTGCACGCTGCGCGCACGCATCAGACCGATCCCGGCACCGACGATGACGGCGACAGCCATCAGGGCGATGCCGATCGTGGCGGGCTGGTGATCGAGGACCAGGACGACAGTGGCCACCAGAGCGATGGCCATGCCGGCGATACCGAAGGTCAGTCCGCGACGGGCGGTCTCATGCTTGGACAGGCCTGCCAGGGACAGGATGAACAGTAGCGCTGCGACGAGGTAGGCCGCGTTGGCGGCGGTCACGAGTGACATGGACTCAGGCTCCCTTCGAGAACATGCCGAGCATGCGACGGGTCACGGCGAAACCGCCGAAGACGTTGATGGACGCGACGAGGATCGCGATGGTCGCGAGCGCCAGGCCAACGGAGTTGTCGATGCCCACCTGCAGCAGGGCGCCGACGACGATCACGCCGGAGATCGCGTTGGTCACCGACATCAGCGGGGTGTGCAACGCATGGTGCACGTTACCGATGACGTAGTAACCGATCACGATCGCCAGCACGAACACCGTGATGTGCTGCGGCATATCGCCCGGGGCGATCGCGATCAGCACCAGCAGCAGCGCCATGCCCAGGCCGATCAGGCCCATCTTGGCGCCGGACGACATCTTCTTCTTCTCTTCGGGCGCCTCGGCCGGCGCCGCGGCAGCCGCAGGGGCCGGGGCCGCGCTGACCTGCACCGGCGGCGGCGGCCACATGAGCTCGCCGCCCGAGGTGACGGTGACGCCGCGCTGGACGACGTCCTCCATGTCCAGGGCCCACACGCCGTCCTTGCCCGGCGTGACGAGCTTGGCCAGGTTGACCAGGTTCGTGCCGTACAGCTGCGAGGCCTGCGCCGGAAGACGCCCCGCCAGGTCGGTGTAGCCGATGATCGTGACGCCGTTGTCGGTCACCACGACCTCGTCGGCGACACTGCCCTCGACGTTCCCGCCCTGGGCGGCGGCCATGTCCACGATCACCGAACCGCGCTTCATCGAGGCCACATCCGCGGCAGTGATCAGGCGCGGCGCCGCACGGCCCGGGATCAGCGCGGTGGTGATGATGATGTCGACCTCGGCCGCCTGATCGGTGTAGAGCTTGGCGGCCGCGCGATCGTAGGCCTCACTCGTGGCCTTGGCGTAACCATCGGTGGAGACGACCTTCTCCTCCTCCGGCACCTCGACCGGCAGATACTCGCCACCGATCGACTTGACCTGGTCGGCCACCTCGGGCCGCGGATCGGTCGCACGCACGATCGCGCCCAGGCTCGAAGCCGCACCGATCGCAGCCAGACCCGCCACGCCCGCGCCGGCGACGAGGACCTTGGCCGGCGGCACCTTGCCCGCCGCTGTGACCTGGCCGGTGAAGAACCGGCCGAAGTGATGGGCGGCCTCGATCACGGCGCGGTAGCCGGCGATGTTGGCCATCGATGACAGCACGTCCATCGACTGCGCCCGCGAGATACGCGGCACCGCATCCATCGCCAGTGCGGTCACGCCACGCTCGGCCAGCACCGTCAACAGGTGCTCGTTCTGCGCCGGCGCGAGCAGGCTCACCAGCGTGGCCCCGGACCTGACCCGGGCCACCTCGAACTCGGTCGGGACGGCGACTTTCATCACCACATCGGACGACCAGGCGGCATCACCGTCGACCAACTCGGCGCCAGCCTCCGCGTATGCAGCGTCGGCGAACTCCGCGCGCGTGCCGGCGCCCCGCTCGACCACGACCCGGTAGCCCAGGCCGATCAACTTCGCGACCGTCTCAGGCGTCGCGGCCACACGGCTCTCCGCCGGGTTGGACTCGGCGACCACACCGATCACCGAGGGCGCGTCTGCGGTTTCCCGGAGGTCGTTCACCGGGGTCATATCAGGGATCTCTTCAAGGCTCGAGGCCATCGGGCATCCTTTTTGGGCGTAGTGAGCGAGCCGACGCGTTCGCATCGGCTCCGTCGTTTTCTCGTGTCGGTGTTCTACTCATTGTCCACAGGCCCCGGAACGTGTTCTGCCGGGGTGCGCTCCAGTCACCGATCCGCGATCAGAGCTCACGAAGCAGCTCGGGGTGGGATGGTGTCCCCGGCTTCGTCCGCCGATGAGGCGTCATCCCCCGGAATGGGCAAGGGTGGCGCCACGTCTCCCGAGGAACTTTCGGGAGAGCCTACGGGACACCTTGCGTGCTGAACGATCTCGTTCAGGTGTTTTCGGCGGCCTTGTGACGGATGCCATAGCACCAGGTGTCCACCACCGAGCGCTCCTGAGAGAGGCCATGAATGCACAACACCCCGGATCACCTGGTCGGTGATCCGGGGTGCTGACCTGCTGTGGGCGAAGGGGGACTTGAACCCCCACGTCCCGAAGGACACTGGCACCTGAAGCCAGCGCGTCTGCCATTCCGCCACTCGCCCGAGTAACGCCCGATTACGTTAACACGGAGGGAACGGCTCTCACCAATTGGCCGGCCAGGGCCATTGCGCGGTGCCGTTCGCGCCGGGTGGTCGGCGCCATCGGCGACCGATCACACGCAGCCGGGAGGGACCACTCCCGGGTCTGCCGTGTCACCACCAGCGCGACGATCGACATCAGGACGATGACCAGCACGATCTGGTGGGCCACGGCCATCGCTGCCACCGACAGCATGAACAGGGCCGTCCCGGCCGCGCCGCCGTGTCGTTCGCGGAGCAACAGCCCGACCGCTCCCGGTAGAGGATGTAGACGGCCGCCGGGGGGGGGAGAAATAGTCCTGACCGACCCAGGTCATCGTGAAAGAGATCAGCAGTGTCATCAGCACGACCGCGGGCCGCGGGGTTTATCACCAGGTACATCGGCCCATCCGGCACGTGCGGGCCCGTCCACCTCCCAGTTCTTGTCACCGTCGAGGAAGAAGTCCAGACACCGTTTCTCGGGCTTCGACGATCCGCTGGCGGGGAGCATCCACACGGCGGGCCAGAGTCCGGCCCCCCAGGGGGCGGGAAAGCGACCTCGACCGTCCCGTGAGTGAACGTGAGTCGGGCGCGCCCGGCCCCGGCGCGGGCCAGCGGAGCGGCCGGGTCTCTTTACGCGTGCGTTTAGTCGGCCGTCACCTCTATGATCGACCGGATGCTGCCGCGGGCGGCGTGACCGAACCCGCCCGGGCACCGGGTGGGATCCGACCGGATGGAGAAGGGAGTGAGCGTGGGAATCGTCGGCAAGTTCGAACGGACCCTGCAGGGCGCTGTGGGCGACGCGTTCGCCCGCCTCTTCGGCGGTCGGGTCGTGGCGGCCGAGGTGGAGGCGCAGCTACGCAAGCAGGCGGAGGCCTCCCTCAAGGTGGTCGACGGCCACCTACTGGTCTCCAACAGCTACACCATCACCCTCGCGCGGTCGGACTACGAATCGTTCACCGAGGACGAGGCGCTGGCCGTGAAGACCTTCTCCCGCCACCTGTCGGATCACATCACCGAGCAGGGCTGGGAGACCTACGGTCCGGTCACGGTGACCTTCGTGGAGCGCGACGACCTCCACACCGGACAGATGCGTATCGACGGGGTCGTGGACCCCGATGCCGTCCCGTTCCACATCTCGGCCGCCGCGCCGGCACCGCGACCGGATCATCCCGCGCCGTCGTCGCCGTCGCGCCGCGAGCCGAGTGCGAGCAAGGAGAACATCGACATGCAGGCACCCGCCTCCAACTATCCCGTCGCGGCCGAGACCGGCCCCCGCAGCTCCGGCTGGGGCGGCCCGTCCGACGCGCCCACCCAGATCACGCAGGGGCGCTCGTCCCTGGCGGTCACGCTGCACCTCGAGGACGGCTCGGGCCGCACCTTCCGCCTCCAGCGGGGCTCCAACCTCCTCGGACGAGGTCAGGACGCGGCGTTCCGACTACCCGACACGGGCGTCTCGCGGCAGCACGCGGACATCCACTTCGACGGGCGGGAGGCGGTTCTCACCGATCTCGGCTCGACCAACGGCACCACGGTCAACGGCGGCCCGGTCCAGGACTGGCAACTAGCCGACGGCGATGTGATCCGGGTCGGACACTCGGAGATCACCGTCCGGTTCGACTAGCCTCGACACGAATGACCCCCGGAACCGCCGGGGGCGGTGACACGTTGGTAGAGGTGACCCGACGGACGAGGGGAGGACGGCACCAGTGCAGGGACTCGTTCTGCAGCTGTCGCGCGGCCTGTTGCTGGTGCTGCTGTGGCTCTTCATCTACCTCACGCTGCGCGCGCTGAAGACCGACGTCTTCGGCAACGTGGGCATGCGCTCCGGCGGCCGCGCCGAGCGCCGCGGTGGGGTGTTCGGCCGGGGCGCCAAGGCCATCCGCCACCTCGTCGTCACGCAGGGTGCGCTGGCCGGCACCCGCATCACGCTGTCGGAGCAACCGGTCCTGCTGGGCCGGGCGGACTCGTGCACGTTGGTGATCGACGACGACTACGCGTCCAACCAGCACGCCCGACTGTCGCCACACGGCCCCGACTGGTTCCTCGAGGATCTGGGTTCGACCAACGGCACCTATCTGGACAGGACGCGGGTGACGACCCCCGTCAAGGTGGCCGCCGGCACGCCGATCCGGATCGGCAAAACCGTGATCGAGCTGCGCGCGTGACCCCGGCGCTCGTCTACACCGCCCGGTCCCATCTGGGCATGGTGCGGGAGAACAACGAGGACTCGGCGTACGCCGGCCCGCGCCTGCTCGCCCTGGCCGACGGGATGGGCGGCCACGCGGCGGGGGAGATCGCCAGCCAGTTCGTCGTGGCCGCGCTGGCCCGGCTCGACGAGGACGAGCCGGGGCAGAACCTCACCGCCGCCCTCACCCGCGCGCTCACCGTCGGCAACGAGGCGATCGCCGCCCACGTGGAGGCGCACCCGGAGACCGAGGGGATGGGCTGCACCGCCACGGCGCTGCTGTTCGACGGCCGCCGCATGGGGCTGATCCACGTGGGTGACTCGCGCGCGTACCTGCTGCGCGACGGCACACTGAGCCAGATCACCAGGGACGACACGTTCGTGCAGTCACTCGTCGACCGCGGGGAGCTCTCCGCCGACGAGGCGCACACCCATCCGCGCCGCTCGCTCATCCTCAAGGCCCTGACCGGCGAGCCGGTGGAACCGACCGCCGTCATCCGCGAGGCCCGCGTGGGCGACCGGTACCTGCTGTGCTCGGACGGCCTGTCCGACCCCGTGAGCACGGAGACCATCGCCGAGACGCTCTCGACGGGCACGGTCGAGGAGGCGGCGGACCGGTTGGTGCAGCTGGCCCTGCGGTCGGGCGGGCCGGACAACATCACGGTCGTACTGGCGGACGTCGTGGACTCGCCGCGCGACGCCCCCGTGGTGCCCGTGGTGGTGGGCGCGGCGTCCGGCGACGAGCCGGGACAGATCGACCCGGCCGCCGATCCGTACTCGGACACCGCGGCCGGGAAGGCCGCCGCGTTCTCCCGCGCCCAGGTCGCGTCGCGCGCCGGGGAGGTCGGCGGGTCCGGTGCGGGACGTGGAGCCGCCGGCCCGGGCCCGGCGGACGACGACGACGAGGGCGATCCCGCTCCGCCGCGTGGCAGCAGATGGCGTTTCGCGCTGAGCGTCGTCGGGGTCCTCGCGGTGCTGGCCGGGATCGTCGGCGTGTCGGCACTGCTCGTCCGCAGCAACTACTTCGTCACCGAGGAAGACAACCAGGTCGTGGTGAAGAGGGGCATCTCCGGGGAGGCCTTCGGCATCTCGTTGGCCTCGGTCAGCCAGGTCGCGTGCCTGGCCAGTGACGGTGACCTGACAATGCACTCCCCGGACGCCATCCCCACCGGCTGCGACGTGTTCACCCTGGGCGACCTGCGCGAACCCGCCCGGGAGACGGTGCGCGCCGGGATGCCGTCAGGCAGCCTGGCCGAGGCGACCGCCCAGGTCTCCCGCCTCGCGCAGGACAATCTCCTGCCGGTGTGCGAACCCGAACCACGGGACCCGGACCGCGACGGGCGCACCTCGCCGTCGTCGCCCTCCTCCCCCACCGGCCCGGCGCCGGTGCCCGGTGAGACCTGTCGGGCGGTGAGCTGAGCGTGACCAGCGCCGCATCGACCTCGCCCGCGTCCGACCCCCGAGGGCAGGCGGTCCCCGACCACCCGCGCCGGGGCAAGGAACTCGTCCTGCTCATCGCCGCGTCGGTGATCGTCGGGTTCGCGCTCCTGCTCGTCCAGCTGGCCCAGGAGCAGGAACTGTCACCGGCCCTGCTGTGGATCACGCTGGCGTTCCTCGGCCTGTCCGGCGGCGCCCACCTGCTCATCCGCTGGCTCGCCCCCTACGCCGACCCCGTGCTCCTGCCGGGCGTCGCGCTGCTCAACGGCCTCGGACTCGTGCTCATCTACCGGCTCGACCTGGCGTACGCCGCCAACGCGGCGGCCGCCGGCAACGACCCGCCCGGCATGGACGTGACCCGGCAGTTGCTGTGGACGTTCATCGGGCTCGGCGTCATGGGCGCGGTCCTGTTCCTCCTGCGCGACCATCGGGTGATGGCCCGCTACGGCTACACGATGGGGTTCGCCGGGCTCGTCCTGCTGGCGATCCCCGCCGTGCTGCCCGCGCGGTTCTCCGAGATCAACGGCGCCAAGAACTGGATCATCCTGCCCGGGTTCACCATCCAGCCCGGTGAGTTCGCCAAGATCCTGCTCATCATCTTCTTCGCCTCGATCCTCGTGGAGAAGCGCGAACTGTTCACCACCGCCGGTAAGCGCGTGCTGGGGGTGGACCTGCCGCGCGCCCGCGACCTCGGGCCCATCATCGTGGCGTGGTTCCTGTCGCTGGGCGTGCTGGTGTTCAACACCGACCTCGGCATGTGCCTGCTGCTGTTCGCCACCGTGCTGACCATGCTGTACGTGGCCACCGAGCGGGTGAGCTGGTTGCTCATCGGCGTGGTGCTGGTGGCGGTCGGCGGTGTGCTCGCCTACGCGCTGTTCGGGCACGTCCGCGTGCGGTTCCAGATCTGGCGGGACCCGTTCGCGTTCTTCGACACCGGCGGTTACCAGAGCTCGCAGGCCCTGTTCGGGCTGGCGTCCGGCGGAATGGGCGGCACCGGGCTCGGCAACGGCCGGCCCGACCAGGTACCGTTCGCCAACACCGACTTCATCACCTCCACCATCGGCGAGGAACTGGGCCTCATCGGCCTGGCCGCCGTGCTGATGGTCTACGCGATCCTCGTGCTGCGCGGCATCCGCGTCGGGCTGACGATCCGCGACAGCTTCGGCAAGCTCGTCGCCGTGGGCCTGGCGTTCACCGTGGCCATCCAGGTGTTCGTCGTGGTGGGCGGTGTGTCCACGCTCATCCCGCTGACCGGCCTCACCCTGCCGTTCATGGCGTACGGCGGGTCCAGCCTGCTCGCCAACTACGCCCTTATGGCCATCCTGCTGCGCCTGTCCAACGACGCGCGCCGGCCCATGCCCACCCCCCGCCAGGCACCGGCGCTCGCCGAGGCCGCCACCGGCCTGATGCGCGCGCCGCGGCTGCTGCCGGGGCGGAGGAACGGGTGAGCGCCGCGTGAACGTCGCCATCCGCAGGGTCGCCGTGGCCGCCATGGTCATGGTGGTGGCCCTCCTCCTCCAGCTCACCTGGGTGCAGGTCTTCCGCGCCGACGAACTGCGCGCCGACCCGCGCAACACCCGCATGCTCCTCGACGAGTACTCCCGCCAGCGCGGACAGATCACCGCCGGCGGGCGCGTGCTGGCCATGTCCCTACCGTCGGAGGGCCGCTTCGAGTTCGAGCGCACCTACCCCACCGACCCCGAGGTGTTCGGCCCCACCGTCGGCTACTACTCGCTGCAGTTCGCCACCGCCGGGATCGAGCAGTCCCAGGACGCTTTCCTCAACGGCTCCGATCCGCGCCTGCTGTCGCAGCGCATCACCGGCCTCATCTCCGGCCGCACCCCCCAGGGCGGCTCCGTCGAGCTGACCCTCGACCCGGTCGGCCAGCGCGTCGCCTACGACGCCCTCCGCCGCGGCGCCGGCCAGGGCCCGTTCGTCGGGTCCGTCGCCGCCGTGCGTCCCTCGACCGGCGAGGTGCTCGCGCTGGCCTCCAGCCCCTCGTTCGACCCGGGCGCCCTGTCGAGCACCGACCCCGACGTGCGCGAGGCGGAGATGACCCGCATCGAGCAGAGTCCCGACCGGCCCCTGCTCAACCACGCCACCCAGCAGGCCCTGCCGCCCGGCTCGACGATGAAGGTCATCACCACGGCCGCGGCCCTCGAGCAGGGCATGGGCCCGGACACCCCCGTCTCCGGCGCCGACCGCACCCTCCTGCCCGGCACAGCCACCTACCTGCAGAACTACGCGGGTCAGACCTGTGGCGGCGGCACGGTCACCCTCCGCACGGCGCTCGAGCTGTCCTGCAACGTCCCGTTCGTGGAGCTGAGCCAGGAGATCGGCCCGGAGGCGTTCACCGAGATGGCCGAGAAGTTCGGCGTGGACGGGTCCGCCCCGGAGGAGTTCGGGGTGCCCGTCGCGCCGTCGGGGCTCGGGCAGATGGAGGACGCGGCCCAGCTCGCCATGAGCGCGATCGGCCAGAGCGACGTCCGCATGACCACCCTGCAGAGCGCCATGGTCGCCGCGACCGTCTCCAACGGCGGCGTCCGCATGGAGCCGCAGCTGGTCAAGTCCCTGACGGCGCCCGACCTCTCCGTCGTCGAGGGTTTCACCCCTCGCGACGCGGCCCGCGCCCTCACCGACGACCAGGCCGCCACCCTCACCGACATGATGATCGGCGCCGAGGCCAACGCCGGCGGCGGCCTGCCCGGGGTGACCATCGCCTCCAAGACCGGCACCGCCGAGCACGGCGTCGACGCCTCCACGTCGATCCCCTACACCTGGTACATCGCGTTCGTCCCCGGCCGCGACGTGGCGGTGGCCGTGGCGATCGAGTCCGGCCCCGGCATCACCCGCGACACCGTCGGCGCCACCTACGCCGCCCCCGTCGGGCGCGAGGTCCTGGGCGCCCTCCTCGGGGGCGCGCCGTGAGCCTGAACTCCGGGGCTCTGCTGTCCCAGCGCTACCGTCTGTTGCGGCTCATCGCCACGGGCGGGATGGGTCAGGTCTGGGAGGCGGACGACTCCGTCCTCGACCGGCACGTCGCGGTCAAGGTCCTCAAAGCCGAGTACTCGTCCGATCCCGAGTTCGTCGAGCGGTTCCGGTCCGAGGCCAAGGTCACCGCGCGGATCTCCCATCCCGGCATCGCCACCGTCTACGACTACGGCCAGATCACCGACCCCGCCTCCGGCAGCCCGCTGTCCTACCTCGTCATGGAACTCGTGGTGGGCGAGCCGCTGTCGGACGTCCTCGCGCGCGAGGGCACGCTGCCCCTGCGCCACACGCTGGACATGCTCGAGCAGACCGGCCGCGCCCTCAACGCCGCCCACGCGATCGGGCTCGTGCACCGCGACGTCAAGCCGGGCAACATCCTCATCACGCCGACGGGGCAGGTCAAGCTCACCGACTTCGGGATCGCCAAGTCCATGGGCGCGTCCGCCGTCACCCAGACGGGGATGGTCGTGGGCACCGCCCAGTACATCGCGCCCGAGCAGGCGATGGGCCACGACACGACCCCGGCCGGCGACGTCTACTCCCTCGGCGTGGTGGGTTACGAGTGCCTGGCCGGGCGGCGACCGTTCGTCGCCGACTCACCCGTGAGCGTCGCGATGATGCACGTGCGCGACACCCCGGCGCCGCTGCCCGAGTCCGTGCCCGGCCCGGTCCGGCGCGTCATCGCCGAGGCGATGTCCAAGGATCCCGAGCGGCGCTACCCCGACGGCGAGGCCTTCGCCGAGGCCGTCGCCGACATCCGCGCCGGCCGCGATCCACGCCCGCCGAGTGCGTTCCTCGCCGCCGCGGGCGGGGCCGCCGCCGGGGCGGCCGCGGGTGCGGCGGCAGCCACCGCGGCGACCACCGTCCTCCCTGACGACGGCTCGGGCGTGTACCGCGCCTCGTCGGCCGGCGCGGATCCGACGCGCGCCTACACGAGCATGCACCCGGGCACCGCGGGCCGGCCCCGCACCCAGGGCGCGCCCCGCACACCGGGACCCACCCGCACGCAGGGACAGCCGGCCGCGCAGGCACCGGGCCGGCCGCCGGCCACCGGCCGACAGCCCGCCACGCCGGTCACCACGCGACCTCCCCGGCGTCGCCGCGGGGGCGGGTGCGCGGGGTGGTTCCTCGTGGTGTTCGTCCTGGTCGCCGCCCTGGCGGTCGCCGCGGCGGTCGCGCTGTCCAATCTCGGCGTCTTCGGCCCGGGCGGGCTGTTCGGCGGCGGCACCACCACTCCGCGGACGCCGGCCACCACGCCCGTCACCACCGTGACCACGCAGGCCCCCGCCCCGGCACCCACGCCGCGGCCGAGCCCCACCCCGTCTCCCACGCCGACACCGGAGCCCTCGCCGTCGCCGACAGGGGCGCCGGCCACCTCCGACCTGCAGGACATGCTCGACTCGCTCACCTCCGAGTTCAGCTCGCTCCTGCCGCAGCAGGGCCAGGGCCAGCAGGGCGCACAGGGCCAGGGTCAGGGTCAGGGCGGCGAAGGCCGGGGTGACGAGGGTCGCGGCGACGGTCCCCAGGCCAGCGGGCGGACCGACGGTGACGTCGTGCCCGTGCCGGCGCGCGGCGGGGGTGAGGGCGCATGACCACACCATCCGTCCTCGCGGGCCGGTACGAGATCGGCGAGACCCTCGGCTTCGGCGGCATGTCGGAGGTCCACCGGGGTCGGGACACGGTTCTCGGCCGCGACGTCGCCGTGAAGATCATGCGGCCCGAGCTGGCCCGCGACGAGACCTTCTACCAGCGCTTCCGTCGTGAAGCGCAGAACTCGGCATCGCTCAACCACCCGTCGATCGTCGCGATATACGACCAGGGCGAGGAGCACACCGACGAGGGCTCCCTGCCGTACATCGTCATGGAGCTCGTCGAGGGCGACACCCTGCGCGACATCATCCGGATGGACGGCCCGATGCCGCTCGACCGCGCGCTCGGCGTGATGGCCGACGTGTGCGGGGCGCTCGACTTCTCGCACAAGAAGGGCATCATCCACCGCGACGTCAAGCCGGCCAACGTCATGATCTCCCGCGACGGCGCGGTCAAGGTCATGGACTTCGGCATCGCGCGCGCGGTCAGCGACTCCTCGTCGTCGCTCACCACCACGTCGTCGGTCCTCGGCACCGCGCAGTACCTGAGCCCGGAGCAGGCGCGCGGCGAGACCGTCGACGCCCGGTCGGACCTGTACTCCGCCGGTTGCGTGCTCTACGAGATGGTCGCCGGGGTGCCGCCGTTCACGGGCGAGTCGCCGGTCGCGGTGGCGTACCAGCACGTCCGCGAGTCCCCGCGGCCGCCGTCGGCGGTCAACCCGGAGGTGACGCGGTACGTCGACGCGGTGGTCATGCAGGCCATGGCCAAGAACCCGGAGAACCGCTACACCTCGGCCGGGGAGATGCGCACCGACCTCATCACGGTGCTCACCGGCGGCCGTCCGGCGGCGCCGTTGGTGCTGTCGGACGACGACCTCGACGACGACGAGCGGCCCGACGCGCCACACGGGTTCACCGGCGCGGGGTACGGGACCGGCCGGCCCCAGCAGTCTCCGTCGGATGCGCTCACGGAGGCCCACGATCTGGCGGGCGTGGCCGGCGGAGCCGCGGGGGCCGCGGGGGCCGCGGCGGGCTCCCGTCCCGCATCCCACTCCGCGGGCGGTCGCCGTCCGGCGGCCCGCGACGGCGACCGCCGCAGGCCACGGGGGGTGGCGGTCGCGCTGGCGGTGCTGCTCGTCCTGGGCGGCGTCACGGCCGTGTCCCTGTGGGCGACCTCGAACGGCGGCGGCGGGATCTCGCGGCCGCAGGAGGTGACGATCCCGGAGGTGGCGCAGCGGCCGGTGGCCGAGGTGGTCGAGGAGCTCACCGCGCTCGGCCTGGAACCGGTGCAGGCGCCGGCGCCGCACCCGGAGATCCCCGAGGGTCACGTCATCTCGTCGGACCCGATCGCCGGCAAGCGCCTCGCGGTGGGCTCGGAGATAAACCTGGTCGTGTCCACGGGTAAGCCGATCCTGTCGGTGCCCAACGTCATGGGGATGTCGCCCGCCGACGCCCGGTTGGCGTTGGAGGAGGCCGGGTTCCAGGTCGTCCCGGAGAACGAGGCCCGGCCGTCGACGCCGGAGGACCAGGACAAGGTCGTCGACACCGATCCCGCGCCGGGCGCGCAGGTGCCCTCCGACCGGCCGGTCCGACTGACGGTGGGGTCCGGGCCCGAGCAGGTCGCGGTGCCCGGGGTGGTCGGCCAGGGCGCCGAGTCCGCCCGGGCCACGCTCGAGGCCGCGGGCTTCCGGGTGGACACGCTGCGCGTCGACGGCACGGCGCCGGAGGGTCAGGTGGTCGGCCAGTCGACGCCCGCCGGGCAGTCCCAGCTCAAGGGCGCGACGATCACGCTGCAGGTCTCGGCGGGGAACCGCTTCGAGATGCCCAACATCGTCGGCGACACCGTCGAGGAGGCGTTGGCCAAGCTCGAGCAGGCGGGCTGGCGTGGCGGCCGCGGCCAGCTCGTCGAGCTCCCGCAGAACGATCCGGACCTGTCCAGGGTCGGCCGGATCTACTCGCAGCAGCCGCCGGTGGGCGAGGCGGGCGTCAACGACCAGGTCGTGGTCCGGGTGATCCGATTCGGCCTGGTCCCCGGCCCCGGCTGACCCGCCGCCGTCCTCATCGAGAAGACAGTTCGGCACGCCCCCTCTCGGGCGATGCGTGCCGAACCGTCTGCTCGACGGCGGTCTAGGCGAGGGCGGCGCCGCGGGTCCGGTCGAGCTCCGACTCCAGCCGCGTCACCAGGGTCTCGGACGGCCGCTCCCCGCACATCCCCAGCCAGTTGGCGAGCATGCGGTGCCCGCCGTCGCTCATGACCGACTCGGGGTGGAACTGCACGCCGTGGACGGGCATGTCGCGGTGACGCATCGCCATGATCAGCCCTGACTCCGTCCACGCCGTCGGTACGAGCGTGTCCGGGATCGTCTCGGGCAGCACGGTCAGCGAGTGGTAGCGCGTGGCCGTGAACGGGCTGGGGATGCCGGCGAGGACACCGGAGTCGTCGTGAGTGACCCGGCTCGTCTTGCCGTGCATGAGCTCGGCGGCACGGTCGACGGTCGCGCCGAACGCCTCACCGATCGCCTGATGTCCCAGGCACACGCCCAGCACCGGCACGCCCGCGCGTCCACAGGCCCCGATGAGCGGGATCGTGGCACCCGCCCGGTCAGGCGTTCCGGGCCCCGGGCTCAGCAGGACGCCGTCGTACCCGCCGATGGCGCGTTCCAGACCGGCCGGGTCGTAGCGACCGTCCGGGCCGGCGAGCCTGGAGTCGTCGTTCCTCCACACGTCGCACGTCGCGCCCAACTGGCCCAGGTACTGGACCAGGTTGTAGACGAAGCTGTCGAAGTTGTCGACGACGAGAATGCGCATAGACGCAGGGTACTGCGCTCGGGCCGGGGAGCGTCTCCGGTGGGCTTGGTAGACTCGCTCCGATATCCCCCACCACGAGGACTGTAATGCCCAAGTCAAAGGTCCGGTCCAAGACCGAGTACACCGACGCGGCCGTCAGCCGCACCCCCGTCAAGGTCAAGGGGACCCCGACGGCGCGCTGGTACGTCGTACTCATGCTGGGCTTCATGATTCTCGGCCTGCTGTGGCTGGTCACGTACTACATCGCCGGGGAGAGGATCCCGTTCATGCGCGATCTGGAGACGTGGCAGAATTTCGCGATCGGCTTCGGGCTGGCCGTCGTCGGGCTGCTCATGACGATGCGGTGGCGCTGAGGGTTCTCCACAGGGCCCCTCCACGAGGTGCTCCCGCGCTTTCCACAGTCTTTTCCACAGGTCACCCCCCGCACAACGCGGGGGGTGACCTGCATTTTCTCTGGCTCTCCCTCATTCATGCAGGTCAACAGCCCGATTGCAAGACCACCGACGACCGTGACTCCGCTCTTACACACCCCTCACACACTGTGGACAATTCCCTCCACACTGGGGATAAAGCCTGTGGGACGACGACGAGGTCGACACCGCAGGTCGGGCCCGCTCCGACTCGAACGACTTTCGAACTCCACGCGTGTTATTCCTCCACAGTGTGGATAACGCCTGTGGATAAGGGAGGATGGGCGTGTGAGTGGTGAGGCGGTCTCCGGAGCGGGGCCCGGGGCCGTGTCGTGGTCGCCGGGCGCCGTGTGGCCGGGCGTGCAGATCGCCGCGGGCGTCGTGCTGGTGGTGCTCGGACTGCAGCGCGCCGAGCCGCTCGCGCTGCTGCTCACGGGGCTGGCGGCGCTGTTCCTCATCCCGTCCGGGGTGTCGCAGTTGCTGCGGCGACCGCGGATCGAGGTCGTGGACGGGCAACTGGCGATCAAGAAACTCGGACGGGTGCTGTTCGTGCCCCGGTCCGAGGTGGTGGAGGTGCGCGCGCTCGGGTCGGCCCGGTGGGGCGTGCGGCAGCACATGATGAGGCTGGAGTACACCGACGAGCGCGGCCGCGAGCAGCTCGACGTGTTCACCCGGCTCGATCTGGGCACCGATCCGCGCGACGTCGTGGAGACGCTCACGCGGCTGGGGTTCGGCGGCCGGCGCGGCGACACGTAGGTGCGGCCGGCGCGGCGACACGTAGCCACGGGCGGGAGGGCAGCGAGATGGCGCGGCGGCGGCGCCGGGCAGCGGGGCGGGGCCGGCGGGGCTCAGCGGAGGACGACGAACCCCGCGGTCATGGACTCCGCCGCGTACCACGCGGCGAGCCCGACGAGGACGACGACGACGAGGTACGCGGTCCACGACACGACCTCCCGCCCCCCGCGACCCACACGGGGGGGCAGGCGCCGCGGCAGCACCACCAGCGCGACGGCGGCGACCGCGCCCACCGCGAGCCCGCCGAGATGCGCGCCCAGCGAAACCCCGGGGACGAGGAAGCTGACGCCGATGTTGAGTACGAGCAGCAACCCGATGCCCTTGACGTCGAGGCGCAGGGACATCGCGACGATGGCGTATGCCCCCATCAGCCCGAAGATGGCCCCGGAGGCGCCGGCGGTGAGCGCGTTCTGGCTGGTGAACATCACCGCCACGGACCCACCGAGGGCGGAGACGAGGTAGAGACCGAGGAACCGGGCGTGCCCGATGCTGCGCTCGATCCCCAGACCGAGGATCCACAGCATGTACATGTTGAGCAGCAGGTGCATCGGGCCGAAATGCTGGAACGCCGAGGTGAGCAGCCGCCACCACTCGTCGCGGACCGCCACCATCGGCGGGAACAGGGCCGTGGCCTCGAACAGGGCCGAGGCGCTGTTCGCCATGATGCTGCGCGCCTGCGCCGCGGTGGCGACGTAGACGGCGAGATTGGCGGTGATGAGCCACGCCGTGACCGGCTGGAGGCGGAAGAAACGCGAGACCGCGCCACCGCGGTGGGTCTGGATGCTCATGGCTCCCGGTTCGTCGTGCTGCGGATAGACGTGCGGCGCGGGTCCGTGTGTCCCGGGACCCGCGCCGCCGACCGGCCGGGGAGGTCGGTCAGGAGATCTCGATCGACTCGATCACGACGTCCTCGGTCGGGCGGTCCATCGCACCGGTACGGGTGGTGGCGATGGCGTCGACGACCTTGCGGGAGTCCTCGTCGGCGACCTTGCCGAAGATGGTGTGGCGGTTGTTCAGGTGCGGCGTGGGGCCGACCGTGATGAAGAACTGCGAACCGTTGGTGCCCGGTCCGGCGTTGGCCATGGCCAGCAGGTAGGGCTCGGAGAACTGCAGCTCCGGGTGGAACTCGTCCTTGAACTGGTAACCCGGGCCGCCGCGGCCGGTGCCCGTGGGGTCGCCGCCCTGGATCATGAAGCCGGAGATGACGCGGTGGAAGATGGAGCCGTCGTAGAACGGGCCGGTCTTCTCCCCCTTGGCGTTGGCTTGGGAGTACTCCTTGGAGCCGTCGGCCAGCCCGACGAAGTTCTGCACGGTCTCCGGGGCGTGGTTGCCGTACAGCTCGACGACGATGTCGCCCCGGTTGGTGTGGATGGTTGCCTTCTGCGTTGCGATGCTCACGTGTCCCATCCTGCCACGATGGTGGAACCGATGTCGGCGAGGTGGTGGTCGGTGTCCGAGCGCTGTGCCACCATCGTCACATGAGCACACGAAGCGATCGCGCCGCCCACCGCAAGGCCGTCAAGCAGGCGGACAAGGACCTGAACAAGGCCGGGACCGCCGCGCGCAAGGCGTTCGACCTCAAGGACCCGCGGTTCCTCGGCGAGGCCGCCGTCGCCGCCACCCGGGGCCCCGTCGGGCTCGCCCTCTTCGGAGCAAGCCGCGGCATCCAGGTGCTCCGTGAGCGCCGCGCGGAGCAGGCGGAGATCCTCGGTGACCTCGCGGCCGACGCCCGCCAGCACGCCGACTCCCTGCGCGAGAAGACCTCCGCCCTCGCCACGCCGCAGGAGAAGCGCAGCCCGCTGCGTCGCTTCGCGCCGCTGTGGATCGTGGGACTCGTCGGCGGTGCCGCCGTCGTCGGCGCCACCGCGTACTTCCTGCGCGACCCGGGTTCGCCCGCTCCCTCCTCCCCGCCGGCGCCCAAGCCCACCCCGGCTCCGCCGCGGACGCCCACGCCGGCCGAGGCGGCCGCCGACTCCCGGGGTGACGCGGCCGGATCCACGGGCCCGGACGCCCGTGAGTCCGAGGATTCGGAGACGGGCGAGGACCTGACCATCGAGTCCCCGGATCCCGAGGGCCCCGCCGACCAGTCCGCCGAGTCCTCCCCGGCCGCGGGCAGCGCCGCGCCCGGCCCCGCTGCCGGTTCCGCGCCGCAGCCCTCCGATGACGCCGCGGGGGACGACACCTCGACGGGCGGTCAGACCACGGACGGCAACACCACCGGCGCATGAGCCGATCCGACGCGTCGGCCCACGACCCGGCGCTCGAGATCTCCGCGTCGGCCCTCGAGGAACTGGGCCCACTGGACGTCCACGCGCTGTACCGACTGCGCGTGGACGTCTTCGTGGCCGAGCAGGACTGCCCGTACGCCGAGATCGACGACGTCGACGCCGACCCCGGCACCACACATCTCCTCGCGCGGGGGTCGGGCGGTGAACTCGTGGCGACACTGCGCGTCTTCGCAGACGACGCCGCCGACGGACTCATGCACGTCGGGCGCGTGTGTACGGCACCGTCGTGGCGGGGCCGGGGTATCGCGGCCGACCTGATCCGCCGGGCGTTGGAACTGTGCGGTGACCGGCCGGTCGAGATCGGGGCCCAGGCCCACCTCGAGCGGTGGTACGAGCAGTTCGGATTCGTCCGGTGCGGACAGGACTACATCGACGGACGGATCCCCCATCTGCCCATGCGACGCGACCTCCTAGGATGAGACCAGGCTCACCCTTCGATCGCTTCCGAGGACACACATGACGTCTGCCGCCCCCTCCGTCCCGCTGGTCAAGGCTCTCCTGCCCGAGAACGAGATGCCGACGCACTGGTACAACATCCAGGCCGACCTGCCCGAGGCGATGGCGCCCCACCTGCACCCCGGAACCAAGGAGCCGCTCGGTCCCGAGGACCTGGCGCCCCTGTTCCCGATGGCGCTCATCGAGCAGGAGGTGACCCCGGAACGGTACATCGAGATCCCGGAAGCGGTCCGGGAGATCTACCGGCTGTGGCGGCCGTCGCCGCTCATCCGTGCACGGCGTCTCGAGAAGGCGCTGGGCACCTCCGCCCGCGTCTACTACAAGTACGAGGGCACCAGCCCCGTCGGTTCACACAAGCCGAACACCGCGGTCGCGCAGGCGTACTACAACGCCGCCGAGGGCATCACCAAGCTGACCACCGAGACCGGCGCCGGCCAGTGGGGTGCGTCGCTGGCGTTCGCCGGGCAGGCCTTCGGGATCGAGGTCGAGGTGTGGCAGGTCAAGGCCTCCTTCCACTCCAAGCCGTACCGGCGCATGCTCATGGAGACCTTCGGGGCGTCCGTGCACCCGAGCCCGTCCGACCTCACCGAGGCCGGTCGCGCGCTCCTCGCCAAGGACCCCGACACCCCGGGATCTCTCGGCATGGCCGTGTCCGAGGCCGTGGAGGTGGCCGCCGCGGATCCCGAGACCCGTTACTCCCTGGGCTCGGTGCTCAACCACGTGTGCCTGCACCAGACCGTGATCGGCGAGGAGGCCATCACGCAGCTGGCGATGTTCGGCGAGGGCGCGCCGGACTACGTGTACGGGTGCGCCGGCGGTGGCTCCAACCTCGCCGGGCTGGCGTTCCCGTTCATCCGGGAGAACCTCGCCGGCGCGAAGACCGAGATCGTCGCGGTCGAGCCCACGGCCTGCCCGTCGCTGACGGAGGGCGAGTTCCGCTACGACCACGGTGACGTCGCCGGCCTGACCCCGCTGATGAAGATGTACACCCTCGGCCAGGACTTCGTCCCGGATCCCATCCACTCCGGCGGCCTGCGCTATCACGGCATGGCGCCGCTGGTCAGCCACGTCAAGCACCTCGGCCTGCTCGACTCGATGGCGGTGGAGCAGAACGTCGCGTTCGCGGCCGGCGTCGAGTTCGCCAAGGCGGAGGGCATCGTTCCAGCCCCCGAGTCGACCCATGCACTGGCCGGCGCCATGGCGAAGGCCCGCGAGCACGCCGGCGAGGCCGGGACCGGGCCGTCGATCGTGATCGGCCTGTCCGGTCACGGCTTCCTCGACCTGCCCGCGTACGAGTCGTTCGTGCGCGGCGAGCTGGGCTGACGCGCCGGACGGGGCCCGCGCCCCCCACCAGACCACCAATCACGTTCCCTACCCTCGATAAAGGAGCCCCCAATTGACCAAGACCATCGAGTTCACCGATCGCGTCGCGATCGTCACCGGTGCGGCCGGCGGCCTGGGCCGCGCGTACGCCCTCGCGCTGGCCGAGCGTGGTGCCAAGGTCGTCGTCAACGACCTCGGTGGCGACGTCCGCGGTGAGGGCGGGTCGCCGTCGCTGGCGCAGCAGGTCGTCGAGGAGATCACCGCGGCCGGCGGCGAGGCGATCGTGGACGGCAGCGACATCACCGACGAGGCGGCGGTCGAGGCCATGGTGTCGACGGTCATGGAGAAGTGGGGCCGGATCGACATCCTCATCAACAACGCCGGCATCCTGCGCGACAAGTCCTTCGCCAAGATGGACATCGCCGACTTCCGCAAGGTCATCGAGGTCCACCTCATGGGCTCGGTGAACTGCACCAAGGCGGTCTGGCCGCACATGGCCGAGGCCGGCTACGGCCGCATCCTCATGACCACGTCCTCCTCCGGAATCTACGGCAACTTCGGCCAGGCCAACTACGCCGCGGCCAAGTCGGGACTGGTCGGCCTGATGAACGTCCTGGCCATCGAGGGCGAGAAGAAGAACATCAAGGTCAATTCCATCGCTCCGACGGCCGCGACCCGCATGACCGAGGACCTGCTGCCCCAGCGGGTGCTGGACATCATGGGTCCCGAGACCATCGCGCCGGGCGCCCTGTTCATGGTCAGCGAGGACGCCCCCACCAAGACGATCCTCGGGGCCGGCGCCGGTGTGTTCGCGGTGTCGCAGATGGTCGAGAGCCGTGGCGTCTACCTGCCCGAGGGTGCGCGGACCCCCGAGGTGGTGGCCGAGCGCTGGGCCGAGATCGCCGACGTCACCGACGCCAACCCCCTCGAGGGCGCCTTCGAGCAGACCTCGAAGTACGCCGCGCTGGCAGCCCGCGAGCTCGGCCTGCACCTGGAGAGCTGACCGGCCGGCCGCGGGTCACTCCTGGTCGGCGAACTGCGTCTCGTACAGTTCCGCGTACCGTCCGCCGCCCGCGAGCAGCTCGGCGTGGGTACCCGACTCCACCACGTGCCCCGCCTCGAGGACGAGGATCCGATCCGCGGCCCGGACGGTCGACAGCCGGTGCGCGATCACCAGGGACGTCCGGTCGGACATCGCCTCGGTCAGTGCCTCCTGGACCGCGGACTCGTTGGTCGAGTCCAGCGCACTCGTCGCCTCGTCCAACACCACGACCGACGGCTCGGCGATGAGCAGTCGCGCGATGGTCAGGCGCTGACGTTCTCCACCCGACAGCCGGTATCCGCGGTCACCGATGACCGTGTCGAGACCGTCGGGCAGCGAGGCGACCAGGCCTTCGAGCCGGGACCGGCGCAGGGCGTCCCACACGAGATCGTCGGTGACCTCCGGGCGCGCGAAGGTGAGGTTCGCCCGGATGGTGTCGTGGAAGAGGTGGCCGTCCTGGGTGACCATGCCGACCGTGCGACGGAGCGACGACGACGTGACGTCACGCACGTCCAGTCCCGCGACCCGCACCGCGCCCGAGTCGACGTCGTAGAGGCGGGGCAGGAGTGAGGCGATGGTCGACTTCCCGGCTCCCGACGACCCGACGAGCGCGACCATCTCGCCCGGCGCGGCGCGGAACGAGATCCCGTGCAGCACCTCCTGCCCACCGCGGGTGTCGAGGACCGCGACCTCCTCCAGGGAGGCCAGCGAGATCTTGTCCGCCGCGGGGTAGGAGAAGTGGACGTCGTCGAACTCGATGGTCGCGGGGCCCTCGGGGATGTCGACGGCGTCGGGGGCGTCGGCGATCAGGGGCTCCAGGTCGAGGACCTCGAAGACCCGCTCGAAGCTGACGATGGCCGTGACGATGTCCATCGGGGCGTTGGCCAGCGCCGTCAGCGGGCCGTAGAGGCGGGTGAGCAGCAGCGCCAGCGCGACGACCGACCCGGCGTCCAACCCGCCGTTGAGGGCGAACCACCCGCCCAGTCCGTAGACCAGTGCCAGCGCCAGGGTGGACACGAGCGTCAGCGAGTTCATGAACACGCTCATGAGCAGCGCGGTGCGCACCCCGATGCCGCGGACCCGCCCGGCACGGGCCGCGAATTCCGCCGACTCCGCGGAGGGCCGACCGAACAGCTTGACCAGGGTCGCCCCACCGGCGTTGAACCGCTCGGTCATCTGGTCGTTCATCGACGCGTTGAGGTCCGAGGCCTCGCGTCGGAGTCGTGCCAGACGCCTGCCGACGTACCGGGCGGGGAACAGGAAGATCGGCAGCAGGAGGACCGACAGCACGGTGATCTGCCAGTTGATGCCGGCCATCACCGCCAGGGTGAGGACCAGCTGCACCAGGTTGGACACGACCCCGGAGAGGGTGTCGGAGAAGGCCCGCTGGGCACCCATGACGTCGTTGTTGAGGCGACTGACCAGGGCGCCGGTGCGGGTCCGCATGAAGAATGCCACCGGCATCGTCTGTACGTGGTCGAACACCGCGCGACGCAGGTCGAGGATCAAGCCCTCGCCGATGCGCGCCGACCACAACCGGGTGAACACGGCCGCGACCGCCTCGACGACGCCGATCGCGGCGATCAGTACCGCGAGCCCGACGACCACGTGAACCGGCGAGGCCTCGACGATCGCGGTGACGACCCGGCCCGCGAGCACGGGGGTCAGGACCGCCAGCGACGCCCCGAAGACGGAGAGGATGAGGAAGACGACGATCCGCCGGGTGTGGGGGCGCGCGAACTGCCCGATCCGGCGGAAGTTCTCGCGGGTGAAGACACTCCGGTCGAGCGAGATGCCGTTGTTCTCGGCCCGGTACAGCGTCCGCATGGCGGCCATGTGCATGGACAAGCCGGGCCACTCCTCTCACGCCGGTCGAGGGGTGTACCGACGACACCTCCGTACAACCCGGCCGGTGCCCGACCTATTCCGGCCCGGGTCGGAGATCGCGGGTCCTCGTCGTCGTCATCATCGAGGCCTTCTGGACAAAGACCGACGGTATGTCTAGACACGGCGCGGGTTTTTGTCTAATGTCGGGTGCAACACAGTGGCATATGCCACACAACGTTGATTCGGAGGTCGTCAGCGATGTCCAGCACCGAGTACATCCGCCCCACGGACGGGGCCGATGAGCACGAGGCGCCTCACGCGCATCACGACCATCACGGACACGACCATCACGGCCACGACCACGCGGACGTCGAGCCGTACGCGTGGACCGACGCCAAGCGCTACCTGTGGCTGCTCGGAGTGATCCCGGCGATGGGCCTGTTCCTCTCCATGCCGTTCGTCGCCGGCTTCAACGCCCTCGGCTGGGATATCCCCGCGACCATCGCGTGGTTCCTGCTGCCGTTCCTCGTCTACGTCGCCATCCCGCTCGGCGACCTGGCGATCGGCGCCGACGGGGAGAACCCGCCGGACGAGGTCATGGACAAGCTCGAGGCCGATCCGTTCTACCGGTGGTGCACCTACCTGTACATCCCGCTGCAGTACGCCTCGCTCATCGCCGCCTGCTACCTCTGGACCGCCGACGACCTGTCCTGGCTCGGCTACGACGGCGGCCTGAGCGTCGCCGCCTCCATCGGCGTCGCCTGGACCGTGGCCATCACCGGCGGCATCGGCATCAACACCGCTCACGAGCTCGGCCACAAGATCGCGGGCAGCGAGAAGTGGCTGTCCAAGGTCGCGCTCGCCACCACCGGTTACGGCCACTTCTTCATCGAGCACAACCGTGGCCACCACGCGCGCGTCGCCACTCCGGAGGACCCCGCCAGCTCCCGCTTCGGAGAGTCCTTCTGGGCGTTCCTGCCGCGCAGTGTCGTCGGCTCGCTCCGCTCGGCGTGGTCGCTCGAGTCCGAGCGTCTCGGCCGCCTGGGCAAGAGCCCGTGGACCCTCCGCAACGACAACCTCAACGCCTGGCTCATGACCGTCGTGCTGTTCGGCGCGCTCATCGCGATCTTCGGGTGGGAGGTCGCCCCCTGGCTGATCGTGCAGGCGATCTTCGGGTTCTCCCTGCTCGAGGTCGTCAACTACCTCGAGCACTACGGACTGCTCCGCCAGAAGACCTCGGCGGGTCGGTACCAGCGCTGCCGCCCCGAGCACTCGTGGAACTCCGACCACCTGGTGACCAACATCTTCCTGTACCACCTGCAGCGCCACTCGGACCACCACGCCAACCCGATGCGCCGCTACCAGATGCTCCGCAGCTTCGAGCAGGCCCCGCAGCTGCCGTCCGGGTACGCGACGATGATGGTCATCGCCTACATCCCGCCGCTGTGGCGGAAGGTCATGGACAAGCGCGTCCTCGACCACTACGACGGCGACATCACCCGCGCGAACATCCAGCCCTCCAAGCGGGAGAAGATCCTCGCCCGCTACGGGGCCGGCTCGACCGCGGTGGCGGAGAAGATCATCGCCGACACCGACATCGCGACCGACCAGACCTCGCCCACCGGCGAGTACGTGTGCCCCAACTGCGGGAACCACTACTCCGAGGCCGCCGGCCTCCCGCGCGAGGGCTTCCCGCCCGGCACCCCGTGGTCGGCCATCCCCGACTCCTGGCAGTGCTCGGACTGCGGCGTGCGCGACAAGGTCGACTTCCTGCCGGTGAAGTGACCCCCGCGTACGGGGTGCGAACCCGCCCCTCCCCCGCCCGGAGCCGGGTATCCGCAACAATGGGCACCATGCCCCGTCACCGCCAGACCAGTGACCGACCCTCCCCCGGGGACGCCCGCGGGGAGCGTCGGCCGCTCCGTAGTACCGTGTTCGAGGCCATGCACGAGCTCCTCGGCTCGCGCGACTGGTCCGCGGTCACCATGTCCGACGTCGCCAAAGCCGCCGGACTGAGCCGGCAGACCCTCTACAGCACGTTCGGCAACCGGCAGGGTCTGGCGCAGGCGTACGCGCTGCAACTGTCCGAGACGTTCGCCGGTGAGATCCGCGACTCCATCATCCGGTATCCCGGGCAGATCGAGACCGCGCTGCGTGAGGGCATCAACGGCTTCCTGCTCTCCAGCCAGCGCGACCCGCTCATCCGGGCCCTGCTCACCGGGGACATCAAGCCGGAGCTGCTGCGGCTCATCACCACCGAGGCCGGCCCCCTCATCGAGCGGGCCACCGAGGTGCTCACCCCCGCCCTCGCCGAGAGCTGGATGCGGATCGAGGAGACGCAGGCCCGGTTGGCGGCCTCAATCATCGCCCGCATCGGCATCAGCTTCATCTCGCTGCCGCCCGAGGATCCCGACCAGCTGGCCTCCGGCCTGACCGAGGTCATCGCGCCCTACCTGCAGAAGGTCGTCCAGGTCGACCTCCCCGGCTGAGCCCCTATCCCCCGTCGCCGAGCATCGACTCGGTGCCCGGCTGGCCCGGCACCGGCACACTCGCCTCCAGGAACAGCCCCCGCGCCTCCACGCACAGACGATCGCCGGCGTGGATCGTCGCGTGCGTCCACGTCTTGCGGCCCTCGCGCTCCTGAACCCACGCGCGGAACGACAGCGGCTCGAGCAGCGGGGTGGGCGACCGGTAGTCGATCTCGTAGTGCGCGGTCATCCCGAAGCGGCCGCCCCAGTGGTTGGCGAACCCCATCATGTGGTCGATGATCAGCGCGCTGATACCCCCGTGGACACAGCCGGGAGGGCCCTGGTAGACGGGGCCCAGCGTCACCTCGGCACGCACCGAGCCGTCATCGCACCCGTAGAACTGCACCGGCGGGGCGAGTGGGTTCTCCGGCCCGGCGACCGGGTTCGACCGGCGGGTGCCCGCACCCGTCCACATGATCTCAAGCCGCTTCGCCGGCGACGGGACGCGCGGTTCGATCAGGTCGGCCACCGCGGCCAGGCGGTCGGCGATGTCCCCCAGCTCGACCTCCGAGTGCGCCAACGCCGCGGTCGCCTCACGGAGTCGACGCAGCTCGGCCACTACGCGGTCGAGCTCGGGATCCGCCGGCGGCAACTCCGGGGTGGGGATCGGTTCGAACCTTGTGCCCAGTCGCTTGCGCGCCGCCTCGAGGGAGAAGTCCTCGTCCGGACCCAGCTTCGGCAGGGGTACGCCGCCGAATCCGGGACTATCGCTCTGTTTAGTCATACTCTAAGGGTATGTCGACACCTGTCAATCCGAAGCCGTTCGATCCTGCTACCTATGGTCCCTGGGCCCTCGTCGTGGGCGGAAGTGAGGGCGTGGGCGCCGAGATCGCCTTCCGCCTCGCCGATCAGGGGGTGTCCACGGTCCTCGTCGCCCGCAAGACCGGGCCCCTCGAGGAGACCGCGGAGGCCGTCCGCGCCAAAGGAGTCGAGTGCCGGACCCTGTCCGTCGACCTCACCGAGCCCGGTGCCACCGAGGGCATCGCCGCGGCCTGCGAGGGTCTCGACCTCGGCCTCATCGTGCTCAACGCCGGCGCCAACACCTACGGCTCCGAGTTCGTCGAGTCGGACATGGACAAGGTCCAGAAGGTCATCGACCTCAACATCACCTCGCCGATGCAGATCATCCGTCGGTTCGGCCCCGGCCTCAAGTCCCGCGGCCGCGGCGGCATCGTGGTGATGGGCTCGATGGCCGGCTACCTCGGTCACGCCGACATGAGCGTCTACTCCGCGGCGAAGGCGTTCAGCCGCGTCTTCGTCGAGGGCCTGTGGCTGGAGATGCGTGAGTACGGCGTCGACGTCGTCGAGGTCATCCTCGGCGTCGTCCGCACCCCCGCGATGGTGCGCGCCGGCCTGGACATGGATCTGCCCGGCTTCACCGTCAGCGAGCCCGAAGAGGTCGCCGAGGAGGTCCTGGCGTCCATCGGCAACGGGCCGATCCACGTCTGTGGTGGCGAGAACAACCGCAAGGGCGTCGAGTTCTCGTCCGGCGTCGACCGCGGCCGGATCGTGGCCGGCTCGCACAAGCGGATGAAGGCCCTCCGCGGGAACTGACCCCCGGGTCGCGGGCGCGG